>JAAUSG010000087.1 GCA_012034055.1 Leptolyngbyaceae cyanobacterium RU_5_1
AGGAGCAACTGAGTAGCTTTTTTGATTTTTTGAAGTACCTACTGTTGCTAGTACAAAGATAACTGTGCAAACAATCGAATGGCACTTAGAGAATGTTTGAAAAGGTATGGTCTGTGATGTTAAGCACTGAGTGATCCCCCCTAGCCCCCCTTAATAAGGGGGGAAATCGGCTCAAAGTCCCCCTTATTAAGGGGGCTTAAAGCCCTTCGGGCATACAAGAAAAGGGGGATCCTGCACGCTTTGCTACAGACAGTAGGACTTTTAAAACATCCTCTTAGTTTGCCCCAGTGAGTATCAGGTTCAAAAACCGTTCCCGATCAAATCCTCCCGTTTCGTTTTCAGGTGCCGTTTCTCGGTCCAATCGTCCCAGTCGCACCACCACTAGATTTTGCTCCGGCAACACAAACATGACTTGATCGCCTGCCCCGCGAGCCATCACCATTTTGTCAGAGGCAGCGCGAATGGACCGCATAGGCAACCTGTCATGGGTAAAACCAGGCTTGTTCAGCCAAAATGTTAGCCCATAAGCAGGGTTTTCGCAGTTCCTTGAAAACACTGGTTCAGCAGCCTGGAATCCAACAGTTGCTGCCCTTGCCACTGTCCCTGATTGAGGATCAGAACCCCGTATTTTGCCCATTCTCTGGCACTGATTCTGGCACCAGATGGAAGATTGGGTAGTTCATTCTGATGAGTCCAGAGATCGCGATCGTACTTCAAACCAATCGGTTGCAAGATGCGTGAATCCAGGTATGTCAAGGGTGATTCCGCCATTCCACGGGCTACAAGTTTGCGGCGCATCACCTCTCCAAAAATCTGAAATGGAATCGGACCGTACTGGTAGCGTTCTCCCGGTTCCGCCGTTAACGCTTCCCTGATTGCCTCAGCATAGGTAGGGGTCTCCACCTTCTCCACCCCTGATGCCGCTGGTGAGGTTGAGCAGTTGGCGGATGGTGATTGCGATTTTTGCGGATGCAGCCTCCAGCCGATGATGGTGTTGGCAACGGGTTCATCTAGGGTGAGTAAGCCATCTTGCACACCGAGCAAGGCGATCGCACAGGAGAAGGATTTGGTACCACTGGCCAGGAAACGTCTGCGTTCTGGATCCACTCCGGGTGCGTAGTGCTCAAATACCAATTGTCCTGATTTCACAACGACCATTGCCCGCCCCTCGTTTGCTTCAGAGTACTGAGCGGCTCGAAGATAGCGGTTTTGCTCAGCGTTGGTTTGGGTTGGAGCCGCGATCGCCTGAGGAGACTGCATAACACAAGCACTCAGACCGATGACCGGAAGAATTACACCGAGTATCAATCCAGTAAAGCGCTTGAGTTTCATCGGTGTTGTTTGCATTATTGATACCTCCAAAGATTAGATACTAAGGCGTTGCTGAAAAGCAGTATGAATCGAAACAAAGTTTCGGGCATACAGCACCTTTTTCATACCCAGAATCAGCAACGCCAGATACTAATGATCCCTATTGACTGATGCAAACCTCGGAGTTTTTGGACCAAGCAATGAACCCCATGACTAACATAGGCACTTAAAACTCCGAGGTTCTTGAGGAAACCGGGTTCCTGCACGAAAAACCAGAACTTTTAGGTTGAGTTAATGGTGAGAAACTCGGTTTCTGACACTGCTGCAAGAGGTGAGTTAGCCTTGCTCTCGCCACTGAACGAGAACGTTAGCAACGTAGAAATCCTCAGAGCCTCCACGTCAGATCGTGATCCGGTTTTGTCCCCGATTCAAGAAAGACTGAGGCACACGATCCATCCAGGTTGTCCAAAGACTGCCTTCTGACTGTGGAGGAATATCGAAGCTTGGCAAATCTTGATCGTTAATCAAAATTCTGTGATCGTCTCGCTCCACATCAAAAGCCTGAATGAGGAGATACCCATCGCCACTACTTAGAGGGTTACCTTCAATGGTGAAAGTTCGGGTAGCCTGAGGGTTTTGGGCATTGAATTGAAAATCAAAACTGACCCACGAGAAATCTGAACGTGCCATTGTATTTCTCCTAATTTTGAGATCAAGTTGAGATCAAGTAATAAACAAGTCCTGTGCTTGAAAGACTTGATTGTCTTCTCGACTTCTGGACACTTCCTATTGTTCTCAAATTTCACATCAGCTGCTATAGGAAAAAGTCAGATCTTCATAGGAAATCTGAAAGTCAATGTTTTATTTTAGTCCGTCCATTGGATCTGAAAATCAATAGAAATTAGAACCTGATTTCTTCCTATTTTATTATTGATTTTAACTTCTGATTTATCCCTATGGCAACACCCATAATTGAGAGAGAAACTATTGAACATAAACCAGTTTTAAGGAGTTTATCTCATGCTAAAACGTCGTCTAATCACTCATTCACTCATTGGTCTGGGGATTCTTGCTTCCAGCGTATCAATTACTCCAGTAGCACTTGCTGTGCAGGTTTACGGCACTCAAGATACAGAAGATAAAGTTCTCATTCGGTACTATCGCTCAGATTGGGTCAAAATTCAGGCAAAACAGTCAGGAACACTCACATGGAATTGTCCTTCCAATGCCTACACCGTTGGCGGAGGCTTTGAAACACGACCAGAACAGGGAAATACTAGTAGTGGATTTAGCATGATTCATTCTTTTCCATCGAGTGAACATCAGTGAACCCTACGACTACGCAATAACGACGACATTGCTCGTGATGTGAGAATTTACAATATCTGTGCAGAGTAATTCTAATTTGCGCTAGGTAAAACTTTTGTCGCGATCGCTCTCTTCCTTTTGGGGAGCGATCGCTTCCTCATATGAGGATGACTTTTAGATTTCTGATTTAACCCAATTTTCCAAAAAGTTCCGATTTAAAGTTGGTTTTTCACGTAATAGAAATCCCTGATTTTATTCTCCTGGCAGCTTTGGTTCTTGCTGAAGCCCTATTGTTCAGTGGCTTCAAACGGTGGTGCAAGTTGGCATACATGGACTGTATCAAGCCATCAGGAAGCTTATTATATAGCCTTTTTCAAGGTGCTAGGAACTGGTCAGGGTGTAGATAGAGCCTGGAAAGGCTATTACACATCTGGCTTAAACAAAGCAGAGCTTTCTTGTAATCAAGGTAAGAAAACGGTTTATGGTAACGATACTCAAATGTTTACCAATGCTGTCAATATGTCCAATCAATTGAATTGGAAGGATTGCATTATTAGGGTTCTCTAGTAACGCAAGTCACTGTGGAATTGAATGATTTCAACAACAAAACTTGGCACATCTGATAACGCTCATCTACAGTGCATCTACCTTCATTAGCCCCCAAGTAACTGCCATAAATCTGTAAGGAGCAAGATTATGCAATACCCTTCAGCGAAATCGATCGCGATCGCCACTCTCACAACGCTTTCTCTATCTACCAACCGTGACCTATCTTGCCTACCAACCTGAGGGACAAAACACAAGGACGCTGATTAACGGCAATACAAATTCACAATCCCGTGTGCTGGATGTCACCTTCCGTAAACGCTACCAGTCTTAACGATTTATACGAAAGACTTATTGTAAATATGCATAGTCAACTCTAGTAGTACCCATGTGGGTAGTTCTTGAAGATTCTCGATAGCATCTGATTTTTCCCAATAAACCAAGACTGAAAAGCCTTAGAACACCTGATTTTATTCCCCTGGCAACTCATGTTTAGGGCGCAGAGAATGGTTGGCATAACAACGCTGGTTTTACCTAAATCACGTTGAGTACCTGCTCCACTTTACATTACTTCCTGATAGCTAAGGAGAAAGAATCATGTCTCTGAATTCTGAACGTCAACAACCCACACCTAATTTCATAGCTCTTGATCCGTCCCAGGTTCAACTTCAGTCTGACCAGGCTGGCGAACTCACCGAGCGATCGCTCACTACCCCCACCGCTTGGTGGTGGTTGACTGGGGTTTCGGAAGCAACCATCAAAGAAAAAATTGCTGAGGGCTTTCGCATGATCGAGCTGAATGTTGAAAGCACTTCTCCCTATCGATTCACAGTCGCGTTTGTTAAAAACGAGGGCGTCCACCAGAAAACGTGGTGGTGGTACTACGGTAAAACGAGCCAGCAGGTCAAAGACCTGATTGATGAGAAGAAGGGGCGGATGATCAACCTCAAGATTAACTTTGTGGATGGGGAGAAGCGATACGCCTTTGTAATGGTCTCTAATACGGGTGCAGACGCCAAAACCTGGTGGTACTACTCTCAACTTAAGTTTGAAGAAATAGACGAAAAATTGGGCAACGATCGCCGCCTTGTTGATCTAGATAGCTATGTAGTCAATGGCGATCGCTTCTTCAGCGCAGTGATGATTCCCAACACTGGTGTTGATCAAAAAGCCTGGTGGTACTACTCCAATCTAACGTCCTCTGAGATTGCCCAAAAACTCAGCGAGAATAACGCCAGACTGACCTTATTTGGCTTGCGGAGCCAATCTTCCTCTAACAAAACCTACCTTGCTTTGATGGAAAAACGACAGGGTGAATCCTGGTGGTGGTACTTTGGTCAAACGATGGATCAGGTCAACCAGCGGACGGCTCAGCATGGTGCTCGAATGATCAGCGTTGATCCGTACATCGAAAATGGTGGCAAACGGTTTAATGTCGTGCTGCTGAATAACTCCAACGAGTTAACCTCACGCCTGCGTCGATCCCTGGCAGACAGCCAGGACGGTGGTGCCTATGGTCTTTATTTGAAGCAGGTTGGTGGAGCAGTGTTAGCGTCTCTTCAATCGCAACGCCCTTTCTACCCAGCTAGCACAATCAAAGTGCTAGAGCATGTCCACGCGATGCTCAGGGTCGATCGGGGTTTTGAAAATTTAGACACCACCCGGGTCACCAAGTATCCAGATGCCTCCGATAGCTGTAGCAACAACCACAGTGGGCAGACATCAACAAGGGAGACGCTCCGGCAAGCCCTAAAAAATATGATGGAAAACTCTGATAACCAGAGTACCAATGCTCTGCAAGAGTACTTTGGTAATGGAAATGCTGTAGCTGGTCGTAATGCGATAAATATGACGGCCCACAATACGTTAGGACTCACAAACGCTACAGCAATTAACCATAAATTTGGTTGCGGCGGACCCAATAATAATCCTGCTAACAGCCTGACCTTGAGTGACCTGGGTAAACTCTATGAAGAAGTCGCTAGTGGACTTTTCAGACTGGAGGCTAACCGTGATACTTTCTATGATCTGATGCTAACCGGTTTGGGGGCGATCAACACTGTAGTCGATGAAGAGGCTAGCAGTCTAAATTTGGCTCAGAGCACTTTAGCTGATTTCAAGAACCGAATGAGAACCGCCGCGAAAGCAGGTAGTTTTTCTACTAACACGGCAAAGTATAGCTCTATTGGTGGCTGGGTTGTTCTGCCGGTTAAGCGAAACAATACGATTATCAGTCAGGAGTATGTTTTTGGTCTTTTCATTGATGCGGCCGATCGTATTGATGAAAATTTCAGCATTTGGGATGCCAGAGCTGAACTTCTGCGAGATGAAATCCGATTTGCCTTAGCCTCATTCCGCTGATCCAGTGAGCAGCCAATTGTACAGTGTCATTTAATCTGGCACTGTACAATTGGACAAAATTTAAATTCGGGTTTAAATAACACAACTCAGCTCCAGGTTGAAAGTGGTGTAGGAGTAGCCATATTTTGCGATTTGAATTTGGTTTATCGGTAATAGAAATACCTGATTTTATCCCCCTGGCAGCTTGCATTTTTTCTAACAACAATAATGAATAACACACCAGTTTGATACTGGAATAAGCCTGTAAGGATTACATTATGAAACGAACTGCGATCGCCACGGTTGTGGCAATTGGAATCACATTACTTGCCTCAGGCTCGCCTGCCTTTGCTGATACTATTGATGACCCCAATGACGTTGCCTGGGCATCCATTCGCGGCTATACCAGTCAACAATTCCATGACTATTTCAACCAGAAAAAAGTAGAGAACTATCGCGTCATCGACATTGAAGTCGATGAAATCAATGGACAGCCTCGCTATGCAGCCGTCTTTCAATTCAACACAGATAAGCGTGGCTGGGCAAGTTTGCGGGATTTGACTCACGAACAGTTTTCCCAGGAATGGGAAGCCTACAAAAATAAGGGCTATCGCCTGATCGACCAGGAAGCCTACACGCTTAACGGTCAGCGCCGCTATGCCGGTGTTTGGGTTGAGAACAAAGAGAATTTTGGCTGGGTGTCCTATCGAAATGTTGATAGCGCTGAGTTTGGCGATCGCTTCAACACCTACAAACAACAGGGCTACCGGATGGTGAATGTGGAGGCGTATCCCAACTGGCCAGTCCCTTCCCTGGGCAGAACTTCGGGATATGACCGCAGCCCAGTACGGGGAGAAGTTTGACTCGTTTAGAGATCAAGGCTATCGGGTGCTGGATCTTGAGTCCTACCAGCAAAACGGGCAACAGCGGTATGCCGCTATTTGGGTCAAGAATACGAATGGTCGAGGCTGGGCAGCCCGTCGCGATATGACGGCAAATGGATTTGGCAACTGGTGGAAAACCTACAAGGACGAAGGATATCGACTGGTTGACTTTGAAGCTTACCCAACGGCTGAGGGCACCCGCTATGCAGGAGTCTGGCGGCAGAACGGCGACGAACTATCTTGGGCACCGAAAAAAGCGATTGATGATGCGATCGTAGAATTCAGAGACAAATTCAAAGTGCCTGGTATCAGTGTTGCGATCGCTCAAAATGGCAAACTCGTCTACACTCGGGGCTTTGGATATGCCGATATTGCCAACCAGGAAGTTGCCCATGCAGGTACTGTCTTCCGGCTTGCCTCGGTCAGCAAACCCGTCACAGCTGCTCTGATGATGCGTCTGGTAGAACAAAATCTCCTCTCCCTTGATCAATCCAACCGTAGTTACGTTCCAGAATTACCCCAACATCATACTCATACTGTGCGGCAGCTATTCAAACACCAGGCAGGCATTCGCCATTATCGCGGCAGCAAGCGGGGAGAAGATTGTATTGTGCCCAATAACCCCGATTGGAAGGATTCCAGCTCAACCCAATACCCTACGGCGACTGAAGCAACAAAACTGTTTCGGGATGATCCTTTAATGTTTTCACCTGGCGCAAAAAGCTGTTATACCACTCATGGCTATACAGTGTTAGGAGCTGCAATGGAACGCGCTGCCAACGTTCCTTTCGCAACATTGGTGAACCGTGAATTAACTCAAAAACTCGATTTACCCACGTTGCAGTTGGAATTACTCAATCAGCCCCATCCTGAACGTGCCACCCTTTATCGAACCAAAGATGATATCAACGATCCGAACGTCCCCGCAGCCTGGGACAACATTAGTTGGAAAGGTCCTGGAGGTGGGATGATTGCCTCCAGCGTAGACTTGGCTCGGTTCGGTGTAAAGCTGGGCAATGGTTTGTTTTTGTCGAAGCAGAAGCGCGAAGAACTCTGGAAGGATACGCTTTCCTTTAGCGGTGCCCAAAACGGGGCGCATTCTCACCTGCGAGTCTACTTCAATGAGGAACTGGTGATTACTGTTCTCTCAAATCAACAGATTGATCTGGACAAGGATGACCCCGAAAAAGATGAGTCAGGTCCCGGCAAACTTGCCAGTACTCTTGCCAGCATCATTCGCAAGTAATTGATGAAATCAGTCGGTTGTAAGCATGTTTTCCTTTCAGAAGACATGCTTACAATCAAAACTAGAGTACAGTGTCACAGAGTTAACCTGATGAGGCTCGAATGGACAGAGAGGTGTTTTATGGAAAACTATTTTCTACTCGCGATTGGTTACTGGAATTTGATTGGTAGTATTGTCCTGTATCTGATGCTCAACGAAGCGATCGCTGACAAGATATTGAGACAGTGGATTGAGATTATTACCGTTCCTTACGATGTTGGGAAATACGGCTCGTTGTGGCTTGTATGGGCTGCATCAACCAATACATTTTTCAGCGTTATAAATGTTCTTGCCGTCCATTGGGCACGCACCAGTCAAGTAGTCGTCGTCTGTGGAGACCTATTTGTGTATGGTATCTTTTTGCTGTCTATAATTGTCGTCCTCAACGACAAAAATTATGGTAGAGGGCTTTACGTTAGTATTTTCCTCACTATTTTCTGGATGCTTTGGGCAATTTATTCTTTATTTGTCCTATCATTATAATCAAATCTAGTCTTGTATAACTTACACTACGTCAATACCCGACTAAAATACTCGCGATACACATTACAGCGGGGTACGACATGATTATTGAGCCGCTTCACAAGTCCCATACTGTGCAACTGATAAATCTGCATCGAATTCAACTCCACTGGTTCCACCGATAACACCACCTGCTTGAACATTTGCGCCAGATCTGGTGCTTGTTGCAATGTTTCCAGATACCGTCGTAAGTGATGACTAAAGATTCCTACTTCTGTAGACGCTTCTTGCAAAAGTTGTGGCAGGGTTGTGTTACCGACACTTACTGCGTACATTGCCAACCGGACTAAATAGGGATGTCCGCCAACCATCTGCATTAATTGACTGCGTTGTTGCTCTTGCCAATCCAGATGATGCCGGTGGGCTAGCTCCTGAACTTGATGCGGATTGAACTCGCTCAGTTCTACAGGGATGCCTGCATTGAAGGGAGATTGGTTGATGTCCAGCGGAATATAGACCTCAGTGGAATGGGCAATCACCAGTCTTGAGCGTTGCCAAATGTCCGAAATCTTGCCTTTTTCGTGCCAGCTTCGCAACAACCCTAAAAAGTCTTCAACAATTTCAGCATAGGGGAAAAGGCGATCGACCTGGTCAAAACCAAGCACTAGAACTCCACCGATCGCGGGTAGCAAATACTCCTCAAAATAAGCGGTGCAGTTATCGTTACTGCCCAAAATGTCCGTATCCCAGTACTGGTGCAACTGATTCTCTAACTTGAGTTGCCGTCCAACAATTAGACAGAGCCAGCGCAGGAATTTATCTAAATCCGTCAAGATTACGCGATCGACACTGCTCAAATCCAAATAGACTACCTGACAATGGTGACTCGCTGCATAGGACAACAGGCGGGTTAGCAGGGAGGTTTTGCCCATCAGCTTGGGAGCCTTAATCCGAATCAATGCCCCTGGTTTTAACACGGTTTCGTAGCAAAGCGATTCAACCCCAGCACGTTCAATGTATAGTGGCGAATCTAGTGCTACTGCTCCTTCTGGGAACGGCAGATCTAATGCGATCTCAGGACCGTTGCCCGGTTGAGAATGACTGTTTCGACATCGTCTGAGCGCTTCTTTGAAATTTTTCTTAGTGACTCGTTCCCCGATCGCGATCGATAATTTCTTCCACAGCTTATTGCCAACATCTTTATTTAAGTATTCTGTACTGTAACCATAGGACTTTGCCATATCATCATAGGTTTTTTCTTGCCACGAGGCTTGCAGAACTTTCACCTCAATATCACTGAGATGCTGATGCATACAGCTAAACACAACATCATCCGCGATCGCTTTAGCATCCACCCATAATAGCTCTGGCTCTAACTCCATCATGGTCGGTTCACCTCCTGTAAGCGCCGCCGTCTTAGCTATTCACCTTAGCTGTTTACACGGAGACCCTATTCTAAATAGGCAGAGCTAGTTTTAGTGGTACCCATGCGGGTAGTTTGGTGCGATTAAATTGGGCAAGGTCTCTTCCAGCCTGGTTAGACTATCAGCAGCTTGTATTTTCTCAATTCCTTGATTCAACCCTCTGAACGGCTACAAAAAGCAGAGGTGTTTAGATAGCGTTTAGATCCATCCATATCTTGAACTATAGCTATCATCTGAACGCGGCATCTGAACGCTCTAAGCGCTTCTACTTCCAAGAGGATGTTTGAAAAGTATGGTCTGTGGTGTTAAGCCCTCAGCGATCCCCCCTAGCCCTCCTTAATAAGGGGGGAAATTGTCTCAACGTCCCCCTTATTAAGGGGGCTTAAAGCCCTTCGGGCATACAAGAAAAGGGGGATCTTGCACGCTTTGCTACAAACAGGAGGACTTTTCGAACATCCTCTAAAGGAATAGATCCAGTGTATGGAATCACAAATAAACTCAAATCTATACCTTGTAAGTTGACAGAAAGCATCTCATGATAGGTAACTTAAAGATGGTTTCAACGTTCGACAACCTATGTTGCAAGGATGGATTCAAATTGCATTGACGCTACTGATTGTAGTAGTGATTACTCCCTTCTTTGGTCGGTACATCGTTCGCGTATTTCAGGAGCAGAGAACTATCCTCGACCCAATTCTTAACCCGGTTGAGCGGCTTCTCTACTCACTGGTGGGAGTGCGAACCAAAGAAAATATGACGGGCTGGCAGTATGCACGCGCAATTCTGTACAGCAACATTGTCATGGGGCTGCTGATCGTTTTCATCATCGCCAGTCAGGGTTGGTTACCCCTCAATCCTGCAGGCGTACCTGCTCCCACCTGGGACACCACACTGCATACGGCCATTTCGTTTATTACTAATACCAACCAGCAACACTACTCTGGGGAAACCTATCTCAGCTATGCCAGCCAGATGTGGGGACTGGGCTACCTGATGTTCACCTCAGCGGCAACGGGGATCGCGGTGGGAATTGCCTTTATTCGCGGACTCACAGGACGACCGCTGGGTAATTTCTATGTGGACTTAATCCGAGCGATCACACGGGTGCTGCTGCCGATTAGCGTTGTGGGCGCGATCGCGCTGATGGCAGCCGGGATTCCAGAAACGCTAGCAGATCCATTGGTAGTGCGGACTCTGGAAGATCCGGGCATTAGTCAGGCGATCGCCCGTGGTCCCGTTGCCCACTTCGAGATCATCAAAGAATTGGGTGAGAATGGCGGTGGTTTTTTTGCGATTAACTCGGCGCATCCCTTTGAGAATCCAAATGGATTGACAAACCTGATTCAGCTTGTGGCAATTCTGAGTATTCCGACATCACTGATATACGCCTATGGAATTTACACCAATAACATTAAACAAGCCTGGCTAGTCTATTCAATTCCGTTTGCAATTCTGGTGGCTTTGATTATTGTTACGGCGATCGCAGAATACAACGGTAATCCAGCCGTCAATGCACTACTGGGAGTGGATCGGGCTACCAATCTGGAAGGGAAAGAAGTCCGCTTTGGTTGGGTGCAATCGGTGCTGTATGCCGTGATTACCACAGCTACGATGTGTGGTGCTGTTAATAGCCTGCATGATTCCTTCATGCCTAACGGCGGCTTTTCTACCCTGTCCAATCTGTTTTTGCAAATTGTGTTTGGGGGACAGGGAACCGGAACGGCCTATCTGTTTGCCTACCTGTTGCTGGCGGTGTTTGTCACCGGGCTGATGGTGGGACGCACCCCTGAGTTTCTGGGACGCAAAATTGAGAAGCGCGAAGTCGTGCTGGCTAGCTTTCTGATTTTGTTGGTACACCCGATCGCGATTCTGATTCCCGGCGCGATCGCCCTTGCCTTCCCCGATCAACTGGCAGGCATCAGCAACCCCGGATTTCACGGCTTGTCTCAGGTGATTTACGAGTATGCCTCAGCGGCTGCCAATAACGGATCTGGGTTTGAAGGATTGGGCGATTCACAGCCCTCGCAGATCGCGATCGCCAGTGGAGCAACCCCAACCGCGACTGCTCTGTGGTGGAACCTGAGTACCTGTTTCAGCATGCTGGCAGGGCGCTATGTGCCGATCGTGTCCCTGCTGCTACTTGCCGACAGCATGTCCCGCAAGCAACCTGTCCCAAAAACGACAGGAACATTGCGAACCGATACCGGTTTGTTCACGGGTGTCACCATTGGCGTGATTTTGATTTTAGGCGCGTTAGAATTCTTTCCCGTGTTGGCATTAGGCCCGATCGCCGAAGCATTCCAAATTGCTAAAGGCTAATGCGAAGTGCGAAGTGCGAAGTTTACTATTCGTCATTCGTTATTCGCCATTTTCCTGATTCGTCATTCTAACTTCGCCATTCGCCATTCGTTATTCGTAATTTTTCCTGATTCGTAATTCACCATTCGTCCTATGTCTTCCAAAAGTGATTCTCGTCCTTATCGTGTGCCATCGGGATCGCGAGATACGCGCCGTCACACCCCCAAAGTCAACATGAGTGGGTTATATCAGCGGGCGGTTAAGGAAGCGTTTGTTAAACTTGACCCTCGGGTTCAAGTTAGAAACCCGGTTATGTCTGTGGTTTGGGTGGGTACGGTCATCACTTTTCTACTGACGATCGACCCCAATTTGTTCGGTACAGTGCAAGCGGATATCAATCAGCAACGACTACTGAATGGATTAATTACCTTTATTTTGTTGTTCACGATCGTCTTCGCCAATTTTGCGGAAGCGGTCGCGGAAGGACGCGGGAAGGCACAGGCCGATGCGTTACGGTCAACTCGGACAGATACGATCGCCCGCAAGCTGTTGCCCGATGGGTCTATTCAAGAAATCAACTCAACCGAACTGCGTCGCGGGGATCAAGTCAAGGTGATTGCGGGGGACATGATTCCCGCCGATGGGGAAGTGACTGCTGGGATTGGTTCGGTGGATGAGTCTGCCATTACCGGGGAATCGGCTCCGGTTTTGAAGCAGCCAGGAACGGACATCGCTAGTTCAGTCACTGGTGGAACGCGCCTGCTGTCGGATGAACTGACTGTGCGAATCACTGCCGATCCAGGTCAGGGGTTTATTGACCGGATGATTTCGCTGGTGGAAGGAGCAGAGCGCACCAAAACCCCGAACGAAATTGCGTTAACGGTGCTGCTGGCAGTCCTGACGCTGGTGTTTCTGATTGTAGTGGCAACCATGCCATCCCTCACAGGCTACATTGCGGGCTTCCTCAGTACCGCGATTGGCGAACAAGCGGCAGCAGATTTGCGCAACGGAGCCAGTGTCGCCATCATGATCTCGCTGTTGGTGGCGCTGATTCCGACCACGATCGGCGGATTGTTGAGTGCGATCGGGATTGCGGGCATGGATCGCGTTGCTCAGTTTAATGTGATTGCCACCTCTGGACGGGCGGTCGAAGCCTGCGGTGACATCAACACCCTGGTACTGGATAAAACAGGCACGATTACCCTGGGTAACCGGTTAGCCGCCGAATTCATTCCTGTAAATGGACACAGCCTGGAGGAGGTTGCCCAGGTTGCCTTAAACGCCAGCGTGTTTGATGAAACGCCGGAGGGACGATCGATCGTGGCATTGGCAGAACGCTCCGGTGCAACGGTCAGTTTCGATCCAAAACTCGCTGAAGGTGTGGAGTTTTCTGCCAGAACGCGCATGAGTGGTACTGACCTGGATGGTCAAGAAATCCGCAAGGGAGCCGTGGATGCGATCAAGGGATTTGTGCGATCGCGAAGTGGCTCCGCAGGAGCTTCGCGCGGCGGTCATGTCCCAAATACTTTAGATCAAGCCTACGAGCAAGTCTCCAGGCTGGGTGGTACTCCCCTCGCCGTTTGCCAGAACGACGATATCTATGGCGTGATTTATCTCAAGGATACGGTTAAACCTGGGCTGAGGGAACGGTTTGATCAACTGCGACGGATGGGGGTTCGCACCATTATGCTCACAGGTGATAACCGAATTACGGCTTCAGTTATTGCTCAGGAGGCAGGTGTGGATGACTTCATTGCCGAAGCCACCCCGGAAGACAAAATTGATGTGATTCGCTCCGAACAGGCACAGGGAAAACTGGTAGCAATGACTGGTGATGGCACCAACGATGCTCCAGCATTAGCACAGGCAAACGTGGGTCTAGCAATGAACTCTGGCACCCAGGCTGCAAAAGAAGCTGCCAATATGGTGGACTTGGATTCTGACCCCACCAAGCTAATTGACCTGATCACGATCGGCAAACAACTGCTGATTACCCGTGGCGCACTCACCACCTTCTCCGTTGCCAACGACATTGCCAAATACTTCGCCATCATTCCCACCATCTTTGCCGCCGCAGGCATCGGTGTGCTCAACATCATGGGACTGAAGAGTGCCAACTCTGCCATCATTTCAGCCCTGATTTACAACGCGCTGATCATTCTGGTGTTGATTCCGCTAGCCCTGCGAGGCGTGCAGTTCAGACCGCTAACCGCCGATCAGCTATTGCGTCGCAACATTCTGATCTATGGCTTTGGTGGCGTGATCGCGCCCTTTATTGCCATCAAATTGATTGATGTGATTCTGCCATTTTCCTAAGGAATGCGAATTTAATCAAACCGCAATCTTCTGTAGGGGCGGGTTTTGCCGATCGCCTTTGGTTTAAGCGTTCAATCAACTACTAAACCCGCCCCTACCTATCCCTGATACCCAATACCAAATTATGAAACTAACCCTTCCACCCCGAAACCTGCCTCAGACAATTTTCCAAAACCTTGAAACTCTGATTGAAATCGGATCTGAATGGCGTCGGCAAAAATGGCCGCTCTACCTGTTTCTGGGGTTGTGCTTGAACGTCATCTTTTCACCGGCAGTCTTTGCAACAACGGGTGGAGACCTATCGCGCACTCAAGCCTACTGGCTGGCAGCACTTGCACGCGAAGCCAGCCGAGCCGTTCGGTCTACCCTGGTACTCTGGGTACTGACGGCAATCATTTATCCGTTTGTCATGATTGCGTTTGGTCAGCTTGTTTTTCCCTTTCAAGCAAATGGCAGCATCATTACCAATCCACAAGGACAGCCAGTTGGGTCGGCCTTAATTGGGCAACCTTTTACCAGCGATCGCTACTTCAACAGTCGCCCCAGCACCACGAGCTACAGTACCGCCGACCCGAAAGCCGATGAAACAGGTGTCTTAAAAACGGGTGTCTCTGGTGCGAGTAACCTCGCTCCCAGCAATCCGGCGCTGATTGATCGGATTCAGGGCAAGAGTGATCCTGATCCGGGTAAGGCGATCGCAGGCGACATTCCCAAACTGCAAACAGCAGGCATCAAACCAACGGCTGACCTGGTTTATACCTCTGGCTCCAGCCTTGACCCTCACATCACGCCCGCAGGAGCGATCGCGCAACTTGATCGGGTTGCCAAAGCACGGGGACTGCAGCCAAATCAGCTTGAAGACCTGATTAACCAGAACACTGAGGGCCGCTTCTTAGGCATCTTGGGTGAACCCGGTGTGAATGTGTTGAAGCTAAACCTGGCACTGGATGCTCGCAAACCTGCGAGTTAAACGAATCCACGTTCCGACGTCCGCTCATAATTGTAAATTTTAAGTAGGTTCAGGCAACGCTGGCTATCATTTGGCTGTAAAATAACATACAAACATGACCCCACGGCTTTACTACACGGCTTAATGCGTACTGCTACCGTAGGTTGGGTTTCCTGCGTCAACCCAACGTCCGCATGGGCCCTTGGATAAGGGCTAGATTTCCTATTTAGCCAGTTTATAAGCAGCTTATCAATCGTCTTTTCGAGATCGGGGAGTCTGATATGTCGCAACTGGATGTCTGGAGAGTGCAAGCATTCAGGCGTTTGGGAAAATTAACGCTTGAGATTCAAGGGGATTTTAGCCCAAATGATGATTTGGTGGATGGTTTGGTGCGATCGCTCAGTAAACTACCTGCCCGCCCTGCTGATCGAAAACCTTACCTTGGCATCTTCGCCGTTAGCGATGCAATAGCAGGCAGGAAAAAAGCCGTTGAACGCTTGCAAATTCTGGCAAACACCCTCGAAGGTAATCTCACGGCGGCCGATGGATTGATCGATGATGCAATCCGCGCCTTGAGCAAGTTGCCAAAACGACCAGCCGACAAACAACCCTATGCCAGTCTGTTCCCCGAAACCAAAATGAAGCTGGTGACGGATAAAGACTTGTTGACGATCGCGCCACAAGCCAGTGCAAAGCGTGCAGAGCAGCTTGCCCCCCATTTGAATCGGGCCATGCTGGAGTTTGACATTCTCACTCCCCTGCGCCAAGCCCACTTTCTGGCTCAACTGGCCCATGAATCGGATCGCTTTAATGCCCTGGAAGAATACGCCTCTGGGGACGACTACGAGTGGCGAGATGATCTGGGGAACGTTTACCCCGGTGATGGTGTCCGCTACAAGGGTCGGGGATTGATCCAAATTACTGGACGCACCAACTACCGAGAGTGTGGTCGAGCATTAGGAGTGGATTTGGTTAGCAATCCAAAGCGACTGGCAGAGCCAGATCTGGCATGTCGCAGTGCTGGCTGGTATTGGGATACTCGTCAGTTGAACCGGGACGCTGACCGAGACGATGTGAAATCTGTCACCCGTATCATCAATGGTGGCTATAACGGACTCGATGACCGTACCCGGTTGCTTTCTGCCGCTAAACAGGCGCTAAAAGTTTAGGCATGAAATACAAGGTACGAAGTATGAAGTACGAGGTACGAAGCAGAAACCTATCTGAAACCTGAAATCTAGTGTTAGAAAGAGAACATTCTTCAGGAGTCGTTCTATAGTACAGATTGGTTTATTGACATTGGCTGCATCGATGTTGAGCAATAAGCATGAACTCATCACTGCGAACATTGGGAGTGCCTCCAAATGCCTGGGCGGTTGATGCCGCGATCGCCGATATCACCCGTCCTGCATTGAGTCCCAACCTCATTACCCTACCAACTGCAACCAAAACCCTACGTCTAGATTTAGCGAAAACGGCGATTCTGGTTATCGATATGCAGAACGACTTCTGCCATTCCGACGGCTGGTTAGCCCATATTGGTGTTGATATCACTCCTGCCCGCGCACCGATTGGCTATTTGCAAGCACTGCTACCCACCCTGCGTAGCGTTCAGGTGCCAGTCGTCTGGCTGAATTGGGGCAATCGCCCCGACTTACTGAATATCAGCGCTGGGACACGCCACGTCTACGATCCCACAGGTGATGGCATTGGACTGGGCGATCCCTTACCCACTAACGGTGCGCCTGTGCTAATCAAAGACAGTTGGGCAGCCGCCGTAGTAGACGAACTGGAGCAGAAGCCAGAGGACATCCAGGTAGACAAGTACCGTATGAGCGGCTTTTGGGATACTCCCCTTGATAGCATCTTGAAAAACCTGGGTAGAACGACGCTCTTCTTTACAGGCGTTAACGCTGATCAATGCGTCATGGTAACTCTGCAAGATGCTAACTTTTTGGGATACGACTGCATCTTGGTCAAAGACTGTACAGCTACCACATCCCCTGACTATTGCTGGTTAGCGACCCTTTACAACGTCAACCAATGTTTTGGATTTGTGACCGATTCAAGTGCGATGTTGAGTGCGATCAAAGGTAATCGGTATTGGTAGTCGGTAATTGGTAAGAGGCAAGAATCTAATTGACTACCCACCCCCCACTACCCACTACCCACCCCCACTACCCGCCAAACCATTCTCAATTCTCTCTGGAGACATGTTTCATGAATTCTACTAGCTGCGTGATTCCAGTGGTCAAATCTCCCAAGGACTATCAGGCGTTTCGGATCAGCCCGAATGATACGAATCGACTCGCAATCGTGTTTGATCCCCAAGCTGCGAATATGTCTCTGACATTTTGCGTTGAAATTTTTGATATTGGTGGAAAAACGCCTCCCAATCGTCATCAATTAGCCGTTGAAATGTTCTTCGTTCTCAAGGGAGAGGGAGTGGCTATGTGCGATGGCAAAACAGTTCCCCTTCATGCAGGCGACAGCATCCTGGTGCCTCCTACGGGCATTCACGAAATTCGCAATATTGGCTCAGAGCGGTTGTACACCCTCAGCATCATGGTGCCAAATGAGGACTTTGCCGAACTGATTCGCAGTGGTATTCCAGCAGAGCTGGACGAAGAAGATTTAGCGGTACTGCAGCGTTTTCCAGCACCGGTGTTGTGCTGAGAGAATCGCGGACGACCTATGCTGAAGGTTGCTAAAGAAACACAATCCATGCTTACCCGCGATCGCGTGCGGCTGGATGCGGATGTGTATTGTCCGACAGGAGAGGGTCCATTTCCAGTGTTGTTGATGCGGCAGCCCTATGGACGGGCAATCGCTTCCACGGTGGTTTATGCCCACCCCATCTGGTACGCTGCCCACGGCTACATTGTCGTGGTTCAAGATGTACGCGGACGCGGAACCTCCGAGGGTGACTTCAAGCTGTTCGTTGATGAGCTAGAGGATGGCTATGATGCGGTTCAGTGGGCAGCTAATCTACCGGGTAGTACGGGAGATGTCGGTATGTATGGCTTCTCCTATCAGGGGATGACCCAGCTCTATGCCGCCGCAACTCACCCACTGGCCCTGAAAACGATTTGTCCGGCCATGATTGGCTACGATCTGTATGCGGACTGGGCCTATGAAAACGGGGCGTTTTGCCTGCAGGCGAATCTTGGCTGGGCAATCCAAATGGCCGCCGAAACCGCTCGTCTCAAGGATGATATGGAAGCGCACCGGATGCTATCAACGGCGGCCAAGAATTTGCCCCTTTGCGATGCAGT
>JAAUSG010000088.1 GCA_012034055.1 Leptolyngbyaceae cyanobacterium RU_5_1
ACAGAGATAATTCAGCAACACTGCAAAACTGAGGGGCAAAGGTTCCATGTTTCTGCTCTCGCTGATGAACCTCTATCCTCTCCCCAGTTGATCCTCCTGTCAAAATTTGAATTTAGAATTGCTGGCAACCATCTCGACCAACGTACTGGTCATCGTCCAAGTACCCGCCATCCAATCAGGGTAGATTAAATCATCCTGAGCAGGTTGTACAACTGGTTTGCCGTCCCACTGCGGAAAGGCTACCATTCGATCTGCTAAAGATCCAGCGTAGGCAAAACCCGTCCATAGAACGCAAATTAAGGTGAGCGGCAAGAGGCAAGAGGCAAAGGAGATGAGGAGATGAGGGGGATGGGGAAGATTGGGGAGAAAGCGAGACGTCCTCATCAATAGATCAAACACATTTGACTGCGTTTCTCAGTGTACGATAACCACCTGCTGCTATTAAATGAAGTTTGATCTATTACATAGGACTTACGCAAACTGACGAAAGTCTTGGGGTTGAGCCTGGTAATCGGCAACAGGTAATTGAGCGTGTTAATCCTATTGAGCACACCCTTCAACCTGCTACTTCGTTTTGCACAGGTAAGCAATTAAGCGATCGGGTTGATTAAGGGTATCTGACTTTGTGGCGGCGGTGGAGCAGGTTCCGGACATTTCTTGTTGATAAAATCGCACTGACCAAGGTGGGAACCCTGCCACGAAAGCGGAATTTCCAGCAAGTCTCGGGTTCCGGTAACACCCTGACCAATGAACAGCAGCAACGCGATACAGTTGAGGACAATATGAACGGTGCGCCAGCGATTCGTGCGGTCTTGATAGATGTCTTGAATGATGGCTAAGGAAAAAATCATCAGTAAGGCAGCCGTTAGTCCGTAATAGAAATGGGACACATACCATTCATTAAACGGTTCAATGTCTCGTCGGTAGATACCGTCTTGAAAGCTAAGGACAACAACTCCTGCTCCCGTCAGCGTTGCAAAGATCCCACGCCAAAGCCTCTGCCGCGCTTTATAGAGAAAAACGAGCGAACTAATCGTGACAACATAGATCGCGAGGATCAAGATCACTTTGGTCGGATCCTTACTCCAGATCTGATCCGCCGCAATCTTGCTAAACATTGGGCGCGTGATGCCCAATAGTTCAACGCCGACCACTGCTGCAGCCAGCCACTGCCCAAGTTTGAGGTGCTCTTGCCCAACGCCGGGAGGAATTCTGCTCTTACCATCGTCTGCCACTTGCAAGCGACGCTGGCGCGTCAGCCATGCCATCCTCACCACCATGCCGATCAGGGGAAATACGACAACGACCGCGATCGCTGGATGCAATAGTTTGAGAGTATCTTCAAAGCCCATACAGCACCTCTTTTGTTGAGCACAGAGATCTAGAAACGTTCACACTGCCTGAGTTGTAGGTTAGCAGGTCGTCATGAAAGAACACTAGTGCGGGTTACCTTTGAATCCCATATCCCTCTCGCCGCTTACCGCTTGCCCTTCACCCGTAGAGAGCGTCACGATCGCCTCAACCATCATCTTTTGTCGCTCTAAATCCACATTGGTCACTGCCCAGCGCAATGGTTCTCCTCGCTTTTGCAGCTCCGCCTCAACAGCGTGCTGGATTGCCAAAGGTGACTCCTGAAGGTCAATTTCTGCCGTAATAAAGTGGGTAGTCATGGTTAAAGATGAAAGATTAAAGCGATTTTTGAGAAAGATTTTACCCCTGTAGGGGCGAATGGACGTTCGTCCGTACCAGGATTTTGCGGTAGTTTCTTTCTTGGAAATCTTCTAAGGATCAAAGACGGTCATGGGGCACTGGTCAGTTACCAGTCATCAGCTTTCATTGTCCACTGTTCACTGCTCACTATTCACTGCTCACGCTCGTGGTTGCCCAAACTGAAGTTGGTAAACAGTTTCTTCTTTTTCGGTTTCAACATCCAGGTCTGAACGAGGATAGGCAACACAGAGCAAAACATATCCTTGTGCCTGTAGCGCTGGACTTACTCCCATTCCATCACTTTGATCCACCGTCCCTTCGACGATTTGAGCGGCACAGGTGGTGCAAACTCCAGCATGGCAGGAGCTTGGTAAGCCGAGTTCAGACGCATCAGCGACCTCCAGAACGGTTTTATCTTCTGGGACTTGAATAGTATGAATGTTGCCTTGATGGCGAATTTTAACAGTGTAGGTGTTTGGCATTGCTAGTATTAAACCCATCCGTTGGGGTTTTGGGTAAGAACACGCTGGATTCTTACAGTACCCGATCCGGGATGCCAATTCCAGACTCAAGATTCCCAGGGCTATCGATCAGGCATTTCTCGATGGTTGCGACGACGGACTGTGCCAGGGCATCCAGGTCGTACCCACCTTCCAGACCAAAAATGATCCGACGGGTTACGTCTAGACAGTGTTGGGTAAAGATTCCAAAGTCTTCAGGCTGTAGCGAGATGCTAGCGAGGGGATCATCCTGAGCGGCGTCATAGCCTGCGCTGATGATCAGCAGATCAGGTTGAAAGTTCGACAGGAAGGGGATAACCTGCTGCTCGAATGCCGGTTGGTAGTGTGCGATCGTGCTTCCGGAGCGCATTGGCAGATTCAACACATTATTATGAAATCCACGCTCACTGGCAGCTCCAGTACCGGGATACTGAGGAGATTCGTGCAAGGAGCAGTAGACAATCCGGGGATCGGTTTCGACGATCGCCTGCGTCCCGTTGCCGTGATGCACATCCCAATCCAGAATAGCGACTCGGTTAACACCAGGGGCTTCTAAGGCATAGGCAGCGGCGATCGCCGCATTCGAGAAGATGCAGAAGCCCATGCCGCGATCGCTCAGGGCATGGTGACCGGGGGGACGGGACAGCACAAAGGCGGGTTCTCCTGTTTCCAGGGCAGCCTCCACTCCGTCAAGCCATGCACTGACGGCCAGCAATGCCACCTCATAGCTTTGCGGCGAAACCGGAGTGTCTGCATCCAGATAGCCGCCCCCCAGCCCTGCCAGTTGCCGAATTGCCTCAACGTAATGAGGGGGATGAATGCGCTCGATGTCCGCCATTAATAAGCGCTGTTCAACCGGTGTCGGCGATCGCCACTCCAGTTGATTTGCCCACGGTGTCGCGGTGAGTGCCTGTTTAATTGCTGTCAATCGCTCAGGTCGTTCTGGATGAAATCGCCCTGTTGTGTGCAACAAGAACTGATTGGAATAGATGATTGGCAGCATGGAACGGTATGAATGCTGGTACTTCTAAATCCTATTACTGATTTCGATAGAGTAGAAAATCCTTAATACCCAAATAAACTAGAGGTGCCTGCAGAAGAAAATATCCAAACTGCAATGATGGATCTAATCGCCATCCCTGAAAGCACATAATCAGTCCACTGAGTAGGAGTGGAAGCGGAACAAAAAGCAGTTGAAGGATATATAGAGCCACTCCTGATTCGCCTAATCTAGAGCCTCTAGATGTGAGAAGAAGAATTGACATCACGGTATAGAAAACAGCTAGGAGAATGTCAAATACTCCCAGTACCAAAGTAAGACTGAGACCAATATTCACCATTGAAGCAAACCTCAGATTATTTGGCTTTTGACGCTTCTAAATCTAATTTAAAAGCTATTAATTTGAAGAATTCCTCCTTCTTGAAGCAGGATTTTGCAATCCAAACAAAATACCATATCAACCCTAACTTGTTATTTTATTCGTTGTTTTAAGCCAGATTAGATGATTGAATTGCTTCAGAAAAACGGCGCTTTCTGTTTCAAATATAGAGATAGATTTCGGGATGCTGTTGAGGGCGATCGCAGACTCGTAATCACCCTGCAAAACTGTCTGGATATGATACAATTTATGGGTTAACGGGTGCCATTGGAGACACTGTGGGCTGCGCGATCGCCTGCTTTGTTTTGGGTTTCCCTTTAACAGCTAAACACTGTATCTAAATGCTCACTGTATCGGAGTTCTTCGTAGCATGACTTTTTCCCAGGAGCCGCCCCAGGATCGAATCATTCCCACGGATTTGCGAAACGAGATGCAGCGGTCTTATCTGGAATACGCCATGAGCGTAATTGTGGGGCGGGCACTTCCCGATGCCAGGGATGGGCTGAAGCCCGTACACCGCCGCATTCTCTACGCGATGCATGAACTGGGTTTAGCGCCCGATCGCCCATTTCGGAAGTGCGCCCGTGTGGTCGGGGAAGTGCTCGGTAAATACCATCCACATGGTGACACCGCTGTGTATGACGCGTTGGTGCGGATGGCGCAAGACTTCTCGATGCGATCGCCGTTGATTGATGGGCACGGCAACTTTGGCTCGGTAGACAACGACCCACCGGCCGCGATGCGATACACCGAATGTCGGCTGCGGACATTGACCCGGGATGCACTCCTGCAGGACATCGAAGCGGAGACGGTCGATTTCGGTGATAACTTTGATGGCTCCCAACAGGAGCCGCTTGTCCTGCCTGCCCGCATCCCCCAACTGTTGTTGAACGGGTCGTCGGGAATCGCTGTCGGAATGGCGACCAACATTCCGCCCCACAATCTGGGAGAACTGATTGATGGGTTGATCGCTCTGGTTCACAATCCCAACCTCACGGATTTGGAGCTGATGCAATACATTTCCGGTCCTGATTTTCCAACCGGGGGGCAGATTTTGGGCACATCGGCAATCCGAGAGGCATACAGAACTGGACGCGGCTCGATCATCATGCGCGGGGTCGCCAATATTGAAACCATCGAACAGCGGGGACGGCCAGATCGCGATGCGATCATCGTCACTGAACTTCCCTACCAAACTAACAAGGCAGCGCTGATTGAGAAGATTGCCGAGATGGTGAACGATCGCCGCCTGGATGGGATTTCGGACATTCGTGATGAGAGCGATCGCGACGGGATGAGAATTGTAATTGAACTCAAGCGCGATGCCTACCCGCGTGTGGTGTTGAACAACCTCTACAAACAGACCCCGTTGCAGGCGAACTTTGGGGCCAACATGCTAGCGCTGGTGAATAGCGAACCCCAACTGCTAACGCTGAGGCAGTTCCTGGACGTTTTCCTGGACTTCCGGATTGAGACCATTACCCGTCGCACCCAGTATCAGCTTCGCAAAGCGGAAGAGCGCGACCATATCCTGCAAGGCTTGCTGATTGCCCTGGCCAACCTGGATGCCATCATTGAACTGATCCGTCACGCCGCCGACGCGCCCACGGCCCGCCAGCAGTTGATTGACTCCTACGAGCTGTCGGAAACCCAGGCTGATGCAATCCTGCAAATGCAATTGCGTCGCCTGACAGCCCTGGAAGCCGAAAAGATTCATCAGGAACACGAGGAACTGCAGCGGCAGATCGCCGATTTACAGGACATCCTGGCCCGACGAGAGCGGATTCTCAGCATTATTGAAACGGAGCTGAATGATCTGAAAACGGCTCAGTCTACCCCACGTCGCACCGTGATTGAGCAGACCGAGGACGAGATCGTTGATGCTGACTTGATTGCGAATGAGAAATCAGTGATTCTGCTCACGGAACAGGGCTACATCAAACGCATGCCCGTGAATACCTTTGAGTCCCAAAGTCGTGCCACACGCGGCAAATCAGGCACCCGAATGAAAGAGGATGACGCAGTTGAGCTGTTCTTGACCTGCCGCGACCATGATAGCGTGCTGCTGTTTAGCGATCGCGGTGTCGTTTACTCGCTCAAAGCTTACCAAATACCGATTGGTTCTCGCATCTCACGCGGCACTCCCATCGTGCAGCTATTAACCATTTCCCATGAGGAAAAGCTCACCTCCATCGTCTCGGTGTCTGAGTTCAGTGAGGATGAGTATCTGGTGATGTTAACCAGCAGCGGCTATATCAAGAAGACAGCGCTGGCGGCCTTCAGCAATATTCGCACCAATGGGCTGATTGCGATTTCCCTGGAGGAGGGCGATCAACTTCGCTGGGTACGCCGTGCCCGTGCTGAAGACACGATCATCATTGGCTCCAGCCAGGGCAAATCCATCCACTTCCGCACCAACCACGAGCAGTTGCGTCCTCTGGGTCGGGCTACTCGCGGTGTGCGGGCCATGTCTCTGCGGGCGGGCGATCGCCTCGTCGGCATGGACATTCTCACCGAGCAGATTGTGGCAGATCTGGCACAGGCATTGGAATCTGACGTAGGGGATGACGACACGGCGGCTTGCGAGGAACCCATCGAGTCTAATACTCCGGTCGGTCCCTGGATTCTGACCGTAACGGCGGGTGGCTACGGCAAACGAGTCCCGGTGGCTCAATTTCGGCTGCAAAACCGTGCTGGCATGGGGCTTGTAGCAACTAAGTTTCGCAAGCAGGGCGATCGCATGGCTGCCCTCCACATCGTCAACGCAGGTGAGGAACTGATGATGATCACCAACCGGGGCATCATCATTCGCCAATCCGTTAACGCCATCTCCTGCCAATCCCGCGCGGCCTCTGGCGTCCGTTTGCAACGCCTGGACGAAGACGACGAAATCGTTGCCGTGGCTCTGGTGCCGACCTCCAATTCAGAGGAAGAAGAGATCGCTCTGGCAGAGAGCGAAGCGGTAAACACAGAGGAAGAAGCCGTTGTTTTGGCAGAGAGCGAAGCGGTCGAGGAGTAATCAGAGCTTATTCTTTAAAACTCAACTTTGTCGTATAACTCTGCCAACGGAATTTGGAATGGAACAGACGCTAGCGATGCGATCGCGTCCTGACCGTCATATTCAACAAATGTCCACTTACGAGGCTCTGTTTTGGTGTACTGCTCGACATGCATCGTGTACTGGTCAATCAACACATATTCCTGAAAGCTAGAAATTGTGCGGTATGCAGCGAATTTCTCATCTCGGTCATACCCTTTTGTTGATTTGGATAACACCTCAGCAATCACCATTGGATTGATCAGCGTATCTCGCCGACCGTCTGCATATTCAAGCGGTTGGGGAACGACCATCACATCAGGATAGGTATGGATGCGCCGTTTTGGAATCCAGAGTCGCTGATCTGTCACAAACACATCATAGGGCTTACCCTTGAGCGCAAAATTTAGGGCAGCGTAGAAATTGCCAGCAATTTTGTTGTGACTCGGCATTCCACCAGTCACTAGGACAATTTCTCCATTAAGATATTCATGACGCTCCTGCGAGTTCACCTCCAATTCCAGATACTCTTCAGGTGTGTAATCGCGCCGTTCAAGTGCTTGCGTCATAGAGTTGGCCATCCTACATACTCATTTTCGCAAAGCTCATCTATAAATCTCTCTACGATGTCTGACTCGGATGATTGCAATGATCCTGTCTTCTTGACTGAATTCGTAGAGGACGCGGTAGTCACCAACTCTAAGCTTAAAGAAGCCTGCGAGATCACCCGTCAAAGCTTGAGGTGTAATTTGGTCGAAGTTCTCAGCCAGCCAGTTGATTTTACTGACAATGCGTTCTCGCACAGTCTGATTGAGAACGTCAAGATCAGCAAGGGCTTCGGGATCAAATTCGACCAAGTAGCTCATCGCCAGGTAAGCCCAAATCGTTTAGCTACTTCTTCAGCAGGAATTCCTCGTTGACCTGTTGCTCTACGTTTACGGGATTCGAGCAATTGTTGCTTAATTTCCGGTCGAATCTCCTTACCTTCATCGGGATCTTCGAGAAAGTCCTCTAGCGTTTCGATCACGGTTTCCCGAATCAACGCCTTGAGTTCCTCAATAGTCAGATCTTTTATTTGCATAAAAATTCTTTAGCATAGCAGCCGTAAGCTTTAGTGTAACCTGCCTGGATAAAGCAAAATGCCATCACCCTATCTCCCCACTCCCTACTCCCCCATCTTCGCAAAGTGATCCTGCAACAGCTTGTGAATAAGCCGATACCGCCCACCCACCCGCTTTAGGAAGAGGCGATCGCCGCAATAGCCGAGAAAGCAGGCATAGTCTCAAGGATTTTCAGCCCTCATCTTCATCCGGTCGGTCTTCAGTGAACTGATCAATTGCTTCAACCATTCCCTCCGAATAGGGTTCTAAAACGGTTGCAGCAACATGCAGATCTGCGAGTGCTTGACTAAATTCCTCTGAATTCGAGTCAGCGGTTTCAAGCATTTTGATGGCTGCGATCGCTTTCTCTAACTGACGCAAATATTCAGCCATGTGCCGTTTGAGGCTGACGAAAGATTTCTCGTAGGTCTTGGTAGTCATCGGTTGAACTTAAACGGATTAACAATTTCAAGGCGTTTAACCACCAATAGCCCATCCTGCATATCCTCAGAATAGAGAATTTCCGTATTGGCAGCTAATGCACTGGCAACAATTAAGCCATCCCAAAATGAGAAGCCGTATTGAGCACGTAAATCACAGTCATGAGGCGATAAAGCCAAATATTGGAATCAATAAAGCAAGGGCGATCGCTCATGTCTATCGTTCGTGCATTTGCTCACGAGTCATCGAACGAATTCCTGGAATTGTGACCGGATTCTCTGTTAGTTCATCGATAATGTCTCGCTTTAAGGTCTGCTTTCTAGACCGTTTTGAAACAGTAACTGTGACAATCTCTCCATCGACAAGTTCTTGTTTGTATTCTTCAGGAACAGTGATGACCCCATTCTCAATTTTGGCTTGAAACTCAACAGCATTCATAGTCTACTCCTGAAGCAGCTTACTCAATAATACCAACTCTCTTTCCCTACTACTTCCCACCTCCCTATCTCCTCATCTTCCCATCTCCCCACTCCCTATTCCCTATTCCCCCATCCTCGCAAAGTGATCCTGCAACAGCTTGTGAATAAACCGATACCGCCCACCCACCCACTGTAGCAAGAGGTACTCCGTGCAGTAGTCCAGAAAGCAGGCATCGTTTTAGGGAATTAAGTTAGGATGAGATGTGGTGGAAAACTTGGGGAGTCAGGGACGTTGAAAGAATCTATTACCTATTAATACTGCATAATAAGCGGTTGCCTGTTCCTCAAGCTAAATACAAACTTTCTAGATTTTGATGGCAAACCTCGACTTCAATGCAGTTATTGCAGAAGCTAAATTGACGGAATATCTGCTGATTCCACTGACAAAAGATGATAAGTCACAATTTCTCGCACTAGCTGGCTACACGCTAGAAAACTGGCAACAGCTTGAACGGGATTTGAGAGAACAGATACTTCCCCTAGAGGCAACTCCAACAGCAGTGACACGGTACGGTCAAAAATATGCGATTACTGGAGATTTGTTAGGTTCAAATGGAATTGCAATACGAGTAAAGACGATCTGGATTGTTGCCAATGGAGTTACTCGCTTTGTCACGTTGTTTCCTGCATAGGAGTGAAATCCATGAAATTTCAACTGTTTACTCAAGTTGCCTTACGTGAAGATATTCCTGAGTTTAACCTGAGGAAAGGTACTGTTGGAACTATTGTTGAATACTATCCTATGCCTGCGGGACAGGAGGATGGTTACAGTTTGGAAGGACTCATTCCCCAAGATACCGTTGAAGTTTCCGAGTCTCAAATTACAGCGATCGCAACTCCAATCTCTCAAACACAAGCGATCGTGTCATCGCATCCTCCAGATACACCTCTAGCTTAGTCAAGGCAGCTTGGGAGCCTTCTTGCTCAACAGCCGCCAGAGCCGTTTCGGCTTTAGGATTGCCTTTCAATTTGGCTTTAATCGTGTTGCGCAGGGTCTTCACCAGGTCGATCGCCCCGCCCAGCGATTTCTTTGCCAGTTCACCCGCGCCCGATTTGAGGAATTCGTTGAAGGCGAGTTGGGCGATCGCGCCAGCCGTTAATGCTGTTACAGGTTCCATAAGGTTGGGATCTCCGCAGACTTCACCTCTTTTCTATCTCAGTAACGAAACAACGTCCACGGGCGCGCTCGATTTTGGATTTTGGATTTTGGATTTTGGATTAGAGAATGCTGGCTATGAACTGGAAACAGTTGTGCTCAGGGGTCTGTGCGATCGCCCAGTATGATTAAGAAATAAGCTCATCCCCGCTACGCCATGACGACAGACGCAGAACTCAAGCAACTAATTGAAAGTAACGCCAGGGCAATTCGAGCAATGCTGGATGCACGGGCAGAGGAACGACAAGAGTTCCGGGAAAGAATAGATCATTTGCAGGAAGCTATGGTGCAATTAGTGAGTTTGCAGGATGGCGTGAATCGGATGCTTGCTTCTCTGGATGAAGATCGTCCAACGGTGCTTAGTAAAGCTGACATCCATTGAGAACAAGGTGGATCAGCTCCTAGATCGGGAAGGCAATGTTGAAAACAACTAACGTTGGCGCTTGAAGTTGGGAGAAAAGTGGCACAATTCAGGAGCAGCCACATCCTCTACAGTTCAATGTCCACTCCAACCATCAGCGAAGCCACGATTCGCCGCAATGCCACCCCTCAATCCTTTGAACGCGGTGAAGCCTACTACCGGTCAGACTCGGTTGTTTCTCTAACCCAGCGGGGCAACACGCTCCAGGCAGAGGTTGAAGGCAGCGAGGACAGCCCTTACCACGTAACTGTGCGCTTCGATGGAGGTGGATTAACGGCAACTGACTGCACCTGTGCCTACAACTTTGAAGGCTGGTGCAAACACATTGTTGCTACGTTGCTGGTCTGTGTGCGTCAACCAGACAGCATTGAGGAGCGTCCGACGCTTGTACAGTTGCTCGATCGCCTGGATCCGGTGCAAACCCAGCGATTGGTGCAAGACCTGGTAGCAGAACAGCCAGAACTAATCGATGCGATCGATCGCCACGTTAGTCTGATCACCGCTCCCATTCCGAAAGCAGCCTCTAAAAAATCGGTGCGTCGTACATCGGTTGATCCGGCCCCCTTTCGGCGCGAGGTGCGTCAAGTGTTTCGCAGTGCAGTGGGCTATTGGGAGTATGAGGGGGGAGAGGAAGATCCGGTCACCGAGGACCTGCTGGCGATCGTGCAAAAGGCACGGGACTTTACAGAGCAGGGAGATGGTAACAATGCGCTGGTGATTCTGGAAGCGATTACGGTTGCCTGCGTGGAGGATTGGGATGACGTTGCAGACTACGGTGCAGACACTGATGAGATTGCTCAGGCCCTGGATGAAGCCTGGACAGAGGCAATCCTCAGCGCGGATCTGGCACCTGAAGACACAGTAGACCTGCGGGTTAACCTGGAGAACTGGCAGGACGAGTGGAGTGTGCATTTTTCCATGAGTCTGGAAGCGTTGCGGCAGGGCTGGGACGATCCAGCGTTGCAAAATGTTCTAAAGGGCACCATTACTGAATTTGGAGCCTGGCATGGTGAACCGCCCGATTATGCCGATGATTTGGCCTTGATCCGGCTGAAAATCCTCGATCGCCAGGAGCGGTATCAGGAGTATCTGTATCTGGCGGAAGCCGAGGGGCAGACGCAGCAATACCTGACGATGTTGGGTCGCCTGGGTCGGACGGAAGACGCCATGCAGGTAGCCCAAACCCAGATGACCTCAATGGAGGAAGCCTTTGCTCTGGCACAAACGCTGCGAGAGCAAGGGGCATTGGAACAAGCCTTGCAGATTGCGCAAACTGGACTCAGCTTACCGGGAAATTGCGGGTACAACCTGGCGACCTGGACAAGCGATGTTGCCGAGGGATTGGGAAATCGTCCAGTTGCCCTTTCTGCCCGGATGGCGGCGTTCAAGCATCGACCTTCGTTTGGCGATTACCAAAAGGTCGAGGAACTGGCAGGAGAACGCTGGTCAACTGTAAAAACAGAGTTGTTAGCGGCAATGCGCACCTATACCGGCTGGGGGCTAGAACAGTCCAAGGTAGACGTGTTTCTGCATGAGGGCTTGATTGATGATGCGATCGCCCTGGTCACCGACCTGCATTCCTATCACGGCGATCTAATTCATCGGGTCATGGATGCAGCGATCGCCGACAATCCCGATTGGGTGATCCAAAATGCTCGTCGCCGCGCTGAATCGATTATGGATGCCAAAAAAGCGGAGTATTACTATCACGCTATCAACTGGCTGAAAAAGGTGCGTGCAGCTTATATCCAATCGGGTCGCCAATCTGAGTGGTCAGCTTACCGGTCCAAACTGATGGCGACTCACGCCCGCAAGTACAAATTGATGGCCATGCTTCAACAGCGAGATATGGTGTAACTTGCAGGAGGTTTAGACTCAATGCTGAATGTCCGCTGGCGATCGCCGCTCCGATTTTTCCTCTTGTTCTGCCTGTGTTGCTTCCTGGCAATTAGCTGTAGCCGCTCCACACCAGACCTTCAAGCGCCCCAAACAAATCGCGATCGCATTGTTCTGGGAACCACGGCCACGATCAGCACCCTCGATCCCGCTGATGCTTATGGAATCTTTTCTGGGGCGCTGATTTATAACCTGGGCGATCGCCTCTACACCTACAAGCTTGGGACCAATGACCTGGAACCGCAACTGGCAACAGCGTTGCCCAAGATCAGCCAGGATGGGCTGACCTACACCATTCCGCTCCGCCAGGGAGTCGTCTTTCACGATGGCACGCCCCTCAATGCTGAAGCAATGGCGTTTTCCTTGAATCGGTTCATTCAAAACGGGGGTGCGCCATCTTTCCTGCTCTCGGATCTCGTTGATTCTATCAAGCCAACCGCTGAATCCGAACTGACGATCAAACTGAAAAAGCCTTTCACGGCGTTTCCGGCACTGCTGGCATTTTCGGGTGCCTGTGCTGTCTCTCCAAAGTCCTATGACATCAAGGAAGGAGCGTTCAAACCCCAAGAATTCGTGGGCACGGGCCCCTACAAGCTGGTGCAGTATGGCACCGATCAGATGCGGCTGGATGCCTTTGACCAGTACTGGGGCAACAAGCCGACCAATCAAGGCATTGATATTCAGTTCTTCTCCAGTCCAGCAAACCTCTACAACGCCTTTCGCACTGGGGCGATCGATGTGGCCTATCAAAATCTCGCCCTTGAGCTGATCCGCAATCTACAGGAAAGAGCCGCCACAGCAGGCTGGCGGGTGATTGAGAAAGCGGGGAGCGGGATTGATCTGCTGTCGCTGAATCTCAAGTCGCCACCCTTAGATCAGTTAAAGGTACGGCAGGCGATCGCGGCCGTCATCGATCGTCCCCTGCTGGAAAATCGCGTCTTTTGGGGACAGATTGACCCGCTTTATAGTCTGATTCCGAACACGATGAATGTGCAAACGCCGGTCTTCAAGGATGAGTATGGAGACAGCAACGTCGCGAAAGCGAAGGAACTGCTGACCCAAGCAGGCTATTCCCAAACCAATCCGCTCAAGCTGGAATTCTGGTATCGCTCCAATCTGGTCAATGATCAACTGGCAGCCATCACAATCAAAGCGATCGCGAACAAGACCACCGGAGGGTTGATCCAATTCGACCTGAACAGCGTTGAATCGACCACGGCGTATAAGAATCTCGACAAAGGGGCTTACCCAATCTTCCTGTTGGATTGGTCTCCCGATTTCTTTGACCCCGATAACTACATTCAGCCATTTATGGAATGTGCCAGGGGTGCGGCAGACACTGGCTGCGAGGATGGATCGAGCTTTTTATGGGGGTCGTTTTACTTCAGCGATCGCGCCAACCAGCTTATTGACCAAAGCCGTAAAGAACAAGACCCCGCGATTCGTAAACAGCTCTTCGCCAAATTACAAGACCTGCTGGCTCAAGATGTTCCCTTCATTCCGCTCTGGCAGGGCAAAGACTATCTTTTTGTTCAAAAGTGGATTCAGGGAGCCAGCCTGGAAGTCACCCAAAAAGTTCCATTTTGGACACTGCGAAAGTCGTCCTGATTTCGATGGTGTATTCGCGCAGCTTCCTGGAGGCACGCAGCAACTACGGTACGGATGCCCAGGTGCTGCCAATGGTGATTGTGCGATCGCTCAACAGTCAAGTTTTTACTGTAACTGCTTCCTGGCGATTTCCCTACTACAGTACCCAGGTCACTATGCCTCTAATCGCTCGGCTTAAACGGCTTGCGAATTTCAAATGAAATGGAGTGAGCAGTCCGCTTTTTGGTGGTTAACTTTTTGGTCTCTAACGATTTGGTCAGTGGAACTTCTTGTTGAGGTAGCTCTGGTTCTTCGTAGTCTGGATGAAACGGCAGATTGCTCAACTTGTCATAGTTAGAGGCGATCGCCAAAAACACGCCTCCCAAAATGAAGATCGGCAGCGGCAGTGAAAAATGCCGCATCCATTGCAGCAACTCCGCCGCTCCAAACAGCAAAATAAAGCTTATGAACCAGACTCTCATCCGTCAGTCCGTCACTTGAAAAGTACACGCTAATACAGGCAGGATAGCTGATCTTTTCAGTTTTGCGGCGATCGCATGGGATTACCCTTCATCCCTTTACCCTTCATCCCTTTACCCTTGTGCCTACGGTTAAACTATGGTGAAACGACGTCTGTAGATAGGTCAACAGAGATGGATTCGGCAGAGCAGCTCACATTAGGACAGGTTCCGACAGACATCGGGCAGCGATCGCGGGAACTCCGACAGCTTCTGCAAGAAGCCAGCTATGCCTACTATGTCCTCGACGAGCCGGTTATGGAAGATGCTGTCTACGACCGGCTTTATCACGAGCTAGTTGATCTGGAGAACCGCTACCCGGAACTGATTACACCTGACAGTCCCACCCAGCGGATCGGCGAACGGCCTGCCAGTCAGTTCACCTCAGTCCGACACAATATCCCTCTCTACAGCCTGGAAAACGCTTTTGGGAATGACGATTTAGCGAAATGGCAAGAACGGTGGCAGCGGATTGCAACGGATGAAACGGATTTTGCCTATGTATGTGAGTTGAAGATCGATGGTTCTTCGCTGGCGCTGACGTATGAGAATGGCGTGCTAGTACGGGGAGCAACACGGGGGGATGGCACTCAAGGCGAGGACATTACTCCAAATGTGAGAACGATTCGCTCGATTCCGCTGCGACTCAATCTGGATCATCCACCACCGCTTGTGGAAGTGCGGGGTGAAGCTTTTTTGCCCTTGGATTCCTTTAAGCAGATCAATCGGGAACGAGCGGAAGCGGGTGAGCCTCTATTTGCAAATCCCCGGAATGCGGCGGCTGGAACCTTACGTCAGTTGGACTCACGAATTGTCGCCAGGCGGAAATTGGATTTTTTTGCCTATACACTTCATATGGGGGAATGGGGAATGGGGGACGGGGAATGGGGAATCTGAGGGGACTCCTCCCTCCTCCCTCCTCCCTCCTCCCTCCTTCCAGTGGGACGTTCTCCAAACCCTCAAACAACTGGGCTTTCGAGTTAATCCAGAAGGGCAAGTCTGTGCGTCTTTACAGGAGGTAGTGGCGTACTGCGATCGCTGGTCTACGGAACGCACCCAATTGCCCTACATGACCGATGGCGTGGTGGTGAAGCTGAATGCGCTGGCGTTGCAGGAGCGGTTGGGGTTTACGCAGAAGTTTCCGCGTTGGGCGATCGCGCTCAAGTATCCGGCAGAGGAGGCACCGACGATTGTGGAACGAATCAGCGTCAATGTGGGACGAACGGGGGCTGTGACGCCGCTCGCCGAAATGCGTCCGGTGCAGTTGGCAGGCACCACGGTTTCGCGGGCCACATTGCACAATCGCGATCGCGTTGCCGAATTGGATATCCGCGTTGGCGATACGGTGATTGTCCGCAAAGCAGGCGAGATCATCCCAGAGGTGGTGCGTGTCCTCTACGACCTGCGTCCCGAAGGCAGCCAGCCCTTTGAGATGCCCACCCACTGCCCAGAGTGTGGTCAGCCGTTAGAAAAACCAGCGGATGAAGCCGTCACCCGCTGCATCAATGCCTCCTGTCCCGCTATTCTGCGCAAGTCCCTGGAACATTGGGCATCACGGGATGCATTGGACATCAACGGCTTGGGCGAAAAATGGGTAATTCAACTGGTGGATAACGGTCTGGTGAAATCCGTTGCCGACCTCTACGACCTCACGATTGAGCAACTGCTGACCCTGGAGCGGATGGGCAAGAAATCTGCCGAGAATCTAATCAGAGCCATTTCCGACTCCAAACAACAACCCTGGTCTCGCGTCCTCTACGGCTTAGGCATCCGTCACGTCGGTAGTGTCAACGCCCAACTCCTGACGACCACCTTCCCCGATGTAGACAACCTGTCCCAAGCAACCGTCGAAGACATCGCCGCCGTCCACGGCATCGGCACCGCGATCGCCCAATCCATCCACCACTGGTTCCAAACCCCCGCCAACCAGGATTTAATCGATCGCCTCAAATCCGTCAATCTACAACTCCACACCCCACACCCCACATCCCACACCCCACACCCCACACCCCTTGCTGGAAAGACCTTCGTCATCACCGGCACCCTTCCTACCCTCAAACGCGACGAAGCCAAGGCCCTGATCCAACAAGCAGGCGGCAAAGTCACCGATTCCGTAAGCAAGAAAACTGATTACCTGGTGGTTGGAGACGAGGCAGGCTCCAAACTGGAAAGAGCACAGGCGCTTGGCATCCCTCAACTTTCAGAAGAAGAACTATTGCAGTTGCTCAACTCACCTGATAATGATGGGTCGATATTGAGGTTGAGGAATTGGCTTATCCGCTGCCTTAGCTGCCTCCAACCAGGCAGCCTTTGCAATCTGCACTTCGCGCACCGCTTCTTCAGCCGTTTCACCAAATGCACAGCAAAACTTCAAATCTGGAATATCCGCAATGTAACCTTCGTCTTCTTCACTGTAGAAAACGTTGATGTGATAATCTCTCATGATTCCTCTTCAGCCTCCTCACCAAATGTTAGGTTATGCTGCTCTATCAACATTAGGAATTGCCGCACCTGATAAGGTTTTGCTTTACCTTTTTTGTTTTGGAGGTTGACAATCTCAGGTATATCTGGATGTTCAAAAATATGATGGCTACCATTGACTCTTGATAGGCGAAACCCAAAGGCTTCAACCAGAGTAACCATATCGCTGAACTGAACATTCTTTGTGCCAGCCAGGATTTTTTCAAGTAGTTTCTGCCTTTTGGCCATTGCATTGGCAAGTGCTAACAACTTCTAACCATCCTGCGATCGCGTCCTCTAGATTTGCAATCAGCTCCTCCATCGTATCTCCTTCGGTAATGCAACCCGGCAATGCAGGAACTTCTGCCCAAAACCCTCCCTCTTCGGCCGGGTGAACGATCGCCTTAACTTTCATAGTTCAACAACCACTGTGGATTAATCTCCATGCTAACCATATCAATCCGTTTTCAATCAGCCGGACTTCTGAAACCCCAACTCTCCTCCCCACTCCCCATTCCCCATCTAGATTGATAGGATAAGCTCAAGTCAACCACCCGCCGCCGCATGACCACTGCCGCACCGAAGACCATTACCTTAGCGGAATTTCTGGCGTTGCCTGAGACCAAACCAGCCAGCGAGTACATTGACGGTGAGATTATTCAGAAACCAATGCCAAAAGGGAGACATAGCCGCTTACAGGGAAAGCTGTGCAACACTGTCAATAACGCTGCTGAGACACCCAAAATTGCTTATGCCTTCCCTGAGCTGCGCTGTACCTTTGGTGGGCGATCGATTGTTCCCGATGTAGCCGTCTTTGAATGGAACCGGATTCCGTTTAATCAGGCAGGTGAAGTTCCCGACAATTTTGACCTGGCTCCCGATTGGATGATTGAAATCCTGTCTCCCGACCAGAAGCCCAACAAAGTGATTGGCAATATTCTGCATTGCTTGCAGTTTGGCTGCCAGTTGGGGTGGTTTCTCGATCCAGACGACGTGAGCCTATTAGTGTTTCTCCCCAATCAGCAGCCAGAACTGCTCCAGGGTAACCAGTCCGCACCTGTTCTACAAAGCATCGACCTAACACTAACCATCTCCGACATCTTCGGCTGGCTAAAAATGGCTGTTTGATATGACATCTGCTTGAATACTGACTCAGTTGTACGGGCGGGTTTAGCAAACAGAAACTGGAAGTATCGAGGTTTGACGGCAAAACCCGCCCCTACACAACCTTAATCGTTTAAGCTATTGAACTCTGGATGGAGTCAGTTCTGCGACTAAGGGTTTGCCTGCAGAAAACTGGCTAACTTGCATAATCGAGAATCCCAGGAGATTACCGTCTGCATCCACTCGTTCCATGACGGCATCGTGCGCTGTTTCTCGCATGTAACCAGGCTCCTCTGAAAACAGAACCTCCAAGAAATCTCCCTCTGCATCAAACCAAACTTTTACCTGCTGGCTCATCGTAGTACCTCTCCTTGCTTGGGTTTGTCAGTCAATCCCCACTTCCCGATCCCTCAAGCAGGATGGTTTCATGGTGGCGAAAGATATTAAAGGTAGTGCTCCGTTGTTGGATCGACGCCGGGGGACTTCCCCCCAGACCCCCGCTCCGTGGGGTCCTAACTCCCCCACACCCCCCGCAAGGGATTGAGTTGAATAGGCA
>JAAUSG010000008.1 GCA_012034055.1 Leptolyngbyaceae cyanobacterium RU_5_1
GGATGTTTTGAAAGTCTTACTGTTGGTAGCAAAGCGTGCAGATCCCCCCTAAATCCCCCTTAATAAGGGGGACTTTGAGCCGATTTCCCCCCTTATTAAGGGGGGCTAGGGGGGATCATTGAGTGCTGAACATCACAGGCCAAACCTTTTCAAACATCTTCTTACGTTGCAAAAACCAGCTTCAGTCAAGGCGCTGATTTGGTCGCTGCAAACTAAGGGTTCATACTACCCTAAAGTTCCAAAAATGGTTAAACCATTTCCATCAAAATTTTCTGAGAACTTTGTTCCTGCTCATCTGTCGCTGGACACCGCTGAACGTAATGCCCGTCAGACTGCAAATCCCAGGCTTGCCGGTTGTCTGCCAACAGGGTTCCCAAAATTTCTTGCAGGTCTTTGGCGATCGCCGGATTTTCAATCGAAACAACGGCTTCAACCCGCCGGTCTAAGTTGCGTGGCATCCAATCGGCACTGCCAATAAAAATTTCCTCGCTGCCTTGATTGTGAAAGTAGAAAATTCGTGAGTGCTCCAGAAAACGCCCCACGATGCTAATCACCCGGATATTGTCACTAATACCCGGTATTCCAGGACGCAAGCTGCACATTCCGCGCACAATCAGGTCGATTTGAACCCCTAACTGTGAGGCTTGATACAACGCGGCGATGATCGGTGGATCAACCAGTGAATTCATCTTGGCGACAATGCGGGCGTGAGCGCCCTCGCGGGCATGATCCGTTTCACGCTGAATCAGCGTCATCATGCGATCGCGCAGGTTCACCGGAGCTACCAAGAGCTTCCGGTAGGTCTGTTGCCTGGAGTACCCCGTCAGGTAATTAAACAGATCGGTCAGGTCAGCACCCAGTTCTTCCCGTCCGCTCAACAGCCCCACATCGGTATAGAGCCGCGCTGTCTTCTGATTGTAGTTACCCGTGCCAATGTGAACGTAGCGGCGGATGTGCCCCTCCTCGCGTCGCACCACCAGCACCACTTTCGTATGGGTCTTCAACCCAGTTAGACCGTAGACCACATGCACACCTGCATTCTCCAGCTTACGGGCCCAGATAATATTGTTTTCCTCATCAAAACGGGCTTTCAGTTCAACCAAGGCCGCGACCTGCTTACCATTCTCAGCCGCCGAAATCAGCGCATTGACGATGGGTGAATCTCCGGATGTGCGGTAAAGCGTCATTTTAATGGCCAACACATCGGGGTCGTGTGCTGATTCTGTAATAAATCGCTGAACCGTCCTTGAGAACGAGTGGTACGGGTGATGCACCATCACGTCTTGTTTCCGAATAATCGCAAACAAATCTCCATCAACATCCATGCCATCCAGGGTTGAGTCGCTGGCACGGCGCAAGGGCAGTGGAACAGAAGAGGTCCACGGGGGATCTTTGAGCGCTGGCAGCGGCAGTTCCCTAAACATCATCACGTCCCGCAAGCAGAGCAATCCCTCCACTGCGTAGAGATTGGTTGCAGTGAGATCCATTTCTTCTAGAAGCATGGTTTGCAACATTTCGGGCATGGAGGCGTGAACTTCTAATCGGACAATGGAGCCACCCACCCGGCGTTTGCGGAGTTCCTGTTCGATCGCGAGCAGCAAATCCTCGGCTTCGTCCTCAGCTAGATCAAGGTCGCTATCACGGGTAACCCGAAAGGGATGATATTCCTGAATCTCCATTCCGGGAAACAGCGCTGCCAGATTATGAGCAATCACCTGCTCCAATGGCACTCCAGTCCAAACGGCTGGTACGTCTTTTTCCTGGGTGCGCAGACCCTCTGGTAAGGGCAAAAAGCGTGGCAGACTATTGGGGACTTTGACGCGGGCAAACAGGTCTTTTTTGGTTTCTGAATCCTGAATTATCACGGCCAAATTCAGGCTGAGATTGGAAATGTAGGGAAAGGGATGGCTGGGGTCGATCGCCAGCGGCGTCAGAACTGGAAAAATTTGCTCTTCAAAATACTGCTGCAAATAGTGGCGTTGTTCCTGGTTCAGGTCGATGTAGTCCAGCAGGTAAACCCCATGAGCAGCCAGTTGGGGACGAATTGCTTGCTCAAAATGCTGGTGCTGCTGGATCACCATTGGCCGCAAGCGCTGGCTGATCAGGTCAAGCTGCTCCTGGGCATTGCGTCCATCGGGTGACAATTTCGTCACCTGTGCTTCAACCTGTTGGGTGAGCGCCGCAATCCGCACCATGAAATATTCGTCCAGGTTGGAGCTGAAAATTGCCAGAAACTTGAGTCGCTCCAACAGGGGGGTACGCGGGTCAAAGGCTTCGTGCAGAACGCGGTTGTTAAACTCTAACCAACTCAACTCCCGATTGAAGTAATACTTTGGATCGCTTAGATCAATATTGGGTTGAGGTGTCTTGCGTTTACGCATGGTCAGCCAAACGCCTCATCTTCAATACCGATCCACCACTCGCCCAATTTCATCATGTCTGCGTGGATACTGGCTAATGCGGCTTCGTAGTCAGCATCAGTCATGGTGTTCCGATGTTCTTGAAGTTTCTTTAAGCGCAATTGAGTCAGCAACCACGGTTTAGAGATGCCATCGGTTATTTCGATGTAACGAGCAAGAATATTGCTATCTATTTGGTCGTCCAAGGGATAAACCCTCCTATAATTCGCGGTAGTACTGAGATTGTCTTAAGTTTACCTGACCACCATGATCTCTCAGAACACCCTGGAAATGGCAAAGCAGGGTGATCCAAATGCGATCGCCACTGTTCTTTCCTATCACCTTACGCAGCGCTACAACACCACCGCCAGCGTGATTCGCCTTGGCAACTACCTGTCAGTTCTGATCGAAACGACGCTTGCCGCCGATCAGCCCTTAATGGTGAATCTAGTGCTGGAAATCATTCGGAATCTAGACATCCAATTGATTACAACCGTTGAAGTTAGCGCCCGCCATGTAGGTGAGCAGAAGATCCTCTGGAGTCAGACAATAGAACTAGACGCTCAACCCAATCATCCAGACTCCGCTATGAATGAAGAAATCCTGTCTCCCGAAAGCACTGCAGCCAGTTCTGCGGCTCCAGACAGTCCTGCACGAGTCACTGCCACTGAAGAACCCTTAGCCGCTGCGTCCTCCCCAACTAGTCCAATTCCGTCTCCTGGTGGAGCAGCTGTTGGAGTATCTGCCAGCAAACCCGCTACCATTGCCAGTCAGCCGCAAATTGAGGAAGACGGTGATGATTGGGCGATCGCTCTGCAAAACCTCCTGCAGCGTCCCGAAATGGTTGCAGTTGTCATCCTGGCAATCCTTTTAGTGGTGTGGGACGCTTACCTGGATGCAATGGGCGATGTCGATGCCACCCAACCACTTTCTGAATTACAGTTAGCCCGTCGCCTGGGGATCAGCAGTCGGACTCTAAGTCGTTACAAGCATCGAGCAAACTTCAGTGCCTGGAGCCAAGACCTCGATCCAGACGGAATCGCTTGGATCTACGCGGGGGATGTGTTTGTGCCTAAGACGTAGGTGAGAGGCAAGGGGTGATGAAGAGATCAAGTGATGAAGTGACAGAAACTCACTCTTCATCTCTTCACTCCTTCATCCTCAACTAATGTCCCGCCATGCTTTGACCGATCGCCGCAAAGTCTGCTTTCTCAGTCTGGCTCTCATAGGCGAACTGTCCACCGCTGATCACGATGATGCGATCGGAGAGCTTCAGCAACTCATCCAAATCCTCGCTGACCAGGAGCACGGCGACACCCCGGTTACGCGCTTCCAGAATTTGGCTGTGGATGTAGTCCACCATCGCAAAGTCCAGACCAAAGCAAGGGTTGGCCGCAATCAACAATTTAATGCTGTCGGGGGACAGTTCGCGCGCCAGTACGGTACGCTGCACGTTTCCGCCGGACAAATTGCCGACTGGTGTATCCGGCGAAGGCGCCTTGATTTTGAAGCTGCCAATCAAGTTGACGGCCAGATCGCGGATTGCTTTGAAGATCAGGAAAATGCCCTTGGCTTGCGGCGGGCGATCGAAGGTGCGCAGTGACAGGTTTTCGGCAACACTCATGTGAGCCACACAAGCATTCTTAAGCGGTTCTTCTGGCAATACAAACACCCGATGCTTAAACATCTCAGAGCGAGTGGCTCGGTAAACTTCGCCATTAATCAAGATTTGACCACTGGTTGCTGGACGTTGACCCGCCAGCACCTCCACCAACTCGCGTTGGCCATTTCCAGAAATCCCGGCGATGCCAACAATCTCTCCGCTGTGAACCGTCAAATTCACGCCATGAACGGCTTCTAACCCATTATCTTTATTGGTGTGCAACTCCTTCAGTTCTAAAACGGGAATCACTTCGGAATAGGCTACTTTTTCAACTTTCTGGGGTTCTCGCTTTTCGCCCATCATCATTTCCGCCATGTCTGAGACAGACAGGTCTTTCACAAACCCAGTCCCAGCAAACTTGCCTTTGCGCAGTACCGTAATCTCGTCACAAAAGGACGTGACCTCTCGGAACTTGTGGCTGATGATCAAGACGCTTAACTTGCCATCGGTAACCTGTTCTCGAATTAAGCCCAACACTTCATCGGCTTCTCCAGGCGTCAACACAGACGTAGGTTCATCCAGGATCAGGATTTTACTCTGTAAATAAAGTTGCTTCAGGATTTCTAGCTTCTGCTTTTGTCCGGCAGCGAGTTGCCCAACGGGAACATTGAGTGGCACTTTGAAGGGAGCCGTTTCCATAAAGGCAGACAAATGCTCATATTCTTGCTTCCAATGGATCACCGTGGGGCTGTCGAAGCGGGACAAGACCAGGTTTTCGGCTACCGTCATCGCTGGAACCGAGGTAAAGTGCTGATACACCATACCAATGCCATATTTGTGGGCATCGCGGGGGCTGGCAATGCTGCGCGAGTGCTGATTGATCAGTACATCCCCGTGATCCGCTCGGTAGAACCCCATAATGCATTTCACTAGCGTGCTCTTCCCAGCCCCGTTTTCACCCAGTAGCGCATGGAACGTGGCTGGTTTGAGATGCAGCGAGACGTTATCCAGGGCGACCAGACTACCAAACCGCTTCGTCATACTGACGACTTCCAGTTGCGGTGGTGCGATCGCGCCGTGAATATCGGACAGAACGTCATGCTCAGTGGGGTTAATAACTTCTGTCATGGCAGGTTTTGATTTTAGATTTGCGATTTTGGATTTTAGATTGATTCAGGTAACTAGCTTGGGCAGCTGTAAATAGCTGTCATATCAGGACTTTGGATTTTAGAGCAACGATTTGATCGCTTCACAAAATGAGGTAACAGTGACAATCTAGCAATCTACAATCCAAAATCTACAATCCTCTTAGCCACTAATGGTGCCTAAGGCTCCAGGCGCTCCAGAAAGAGTCCGTTTGGGGGAACACGTAATGATCATAATTAACAGCGTTAGCACATACGGTGCCGCATTGAACAAATAGATGCCACTGTCTACCCCAACAGCTTGCAACGCCGGACCAACGGCCTGAGTACCTCCAAAAAACAAGGATGCCCATAGACATTGCACTGGATTCCAGCGAGCGAAAATCACTAACGCGACTGCCATCAGACCCTGACCACTCGAAATCCCTTCGTTCCAACTGCCCGGAGAAACCAGCGAAAGATAGGCACCCCCAATTCCCGCTAAAAAGCTACCCGCAATAATGCACAGCATCCGCACTTTTTTGATCGAAACCCCCATTGCTAGAGCAGCATCCGGACTATCACCCACCGCGCGGATAAACAAGCCCGGCCGGGTGGACTTGAAGAACCAGCTCATCAATGGAGCCAATCCAACACCGATTAGAAACAGTGGGCTGATTTGCAGTGCCGATTGAACAGCGGGGACGTTACTCATTAATCTGCCCAGTTCAAAAAACGGCAGTTGTGGAGCTTGGGGCTGAATGAAAGGCTTGCCCAAGAAAAAAGCAACTCCACTTCCAAAGATGATCATGGCAATACCAACAGCGATGTCATTCACCTTGGGCTGCTGAGACAACCAGGCATGGATGAACCCTAATACCATGCCAGCACATCCCGCCACTAATACTCCAATCCAGGGAGAAGCTGCAGGACTCATGCCCCACTTCTCACTGCCCAGGTAAGAAATTGCATAGGCACTCATCGCTCCCATGAGCAGGGTTCCTTCCAATCCCAGGTTAATCTTGCCGCTTTTCTCCGTCAGACATTCACCCAGGCTGACGAATAGAAAGGGAGCGCTACTGCGCAACGTTCCAGCCAGGATTCCCAAAGGTACCCCCCACCAACCGATCGCTTCCGCCGCCATTTAGTTTTCCTCCGCTGCCGATTTTGGATTGTAGATTGCAGATTGCAGATTTTAGATTGGAAATTCTCCGCGTCTCCGCATCCTCCCCCTCTCCTCATCTCCTCACCCTCATGCAGATACCGTTGTTGAAGACGACGGCGGCAGTGGGGGTGCGGCGATCGGTGCAATGGGTTCCTTGAAGACGCGAAAGCGCCCATAGAGGGATTCGCTAAATAGAATGACCAGAAACACCAGTCCCTGGAACACCAGCGCTGTTGCATCGGGCATGTCCAGCGTGCGTTGGAGTGCGCCGCCGCTGGACAGGATGCCGCCGAGCAGAACGGCCACAAGGGTGCAGGCGATCGGATTGTAACGGGCGACAAAGGCAACCAGAATTCCAGTGTAGCCATATCCTGCCACCAACGATTCATTGACTCGACCATGCACGGCCGCCACTTCCGCCATACCGGCTAGCCCAGCACAGGAACCTGCCAGGAAGCAAATCATCACCGTTAACTTGCCGACTGGAAGTCCGGCAATTCGAGCCGCTTTAACGTTGCCGCCAGCAGTACGAGCGGCAAAGCCAAAGGTGGTGCGTTGAATCAGAAAGTAGGCGATTACACAAGCGATCAGTCCATAAAACAGTCCGTAGTGAATCCGCGTGGTGGGAAGATTGATCAGTCGGTTCATCTCTGGTAATGAGAAGCTGGATGCTTTGATGGTTTCGCCTGGATCTTTGATCGGACCACCGACCAGGTGATTCATGAGGGCGATCGCGATGTAGTTCATCAGCAGACTACTGATGGTTTCATTGACGGCTCGGTAGTGCCGCAATGCACCCACTACGGCAATCCACAATCCACCTGCCACAATCCCTGCTAGCGCCATCCCCAGCAACACTCCAGCAGACGGAATTCCCGATACGTTTTGTAACTGTTCTGGGGAGGGGGTGATACTGCCATAGGAGAGCAGCAGTCCAGCGGCGATCGCGCCCAACCCGCCCATTACTAAGGCTCCCTCATTGCCAATGATCATCAGACCGAGTCGAGCTGGGAGAGCCGTACACAGCGCCGTCAGCATCAGCGGAGCAGCCCGCAACAGGGTGCCCTGAAAGGACCGCCAACTGCCAAAGGCTGATTTGTAGATCAACCCGTAAACGGCAAATGGATTCTTGCCGCAGAACGCACAAAAAATCCCAAACAAGATCAAAGAGAACAACAACGCACCAACCGGGAGTGCGATCGCCTCTGCTATCTTTCGCCAGTTGTAACGACTTAACATACCTAGACCATTTGCTATCCAGATCCTGGATTGTGGAGTTTTGCTCATGAGCGGTGTATCAAGAAATTCACGTTAAGGCAGCACCCTTTAACTCACGCTACCCTGCACACCCTCTGCCAGCCAATCAATTTTGTCCAACACCGGATCAGTCATCTTGTATGCAGTGCCCTTCGGGATTCTGACCTTGCCAGTGTTGTCCTTAATTTCACCGGTATAAACCAGCAAGGAGCCATCCGCGATTTTGGCTTCAGCGTCCTCAGCATCCTTCTTAGCCGCTTCAGATACCGCCGGACCGAAGGGTGCTAATTTAATGTATTTCTCCTTCATGCTGCCCTGGATGACACGGGGAATACTGCCGTCCATGACCTTCTTGCCTGCCTTGATCATGTCTACGTAATTCTTGTAGAACTCTGCCCAATAAAAAGTCGTTCCGGTTAAATATCCTTTCGGTGCTAAGTCAGTCTGGTCAGCATGGTAACCGGAGGAGAAGATTTTACGTTTCTCTGCAGTCTCAATCACCACCTTCGGGCTGTCCACATGAACTCCAATCACATCCACACCCTGATCCGCTAAGGAGTTGGTAGCCTGCTCTTCCTTGACAGGCTCCAACCAGTCTCCTGTGAAGATGACTTGTATCTTGACATCAGGCTTGACACTGCGAGCACCCATGATGAAGCTATTAATATTTCGGATGACTGGATTCACGGGTTTAGCTGCCACAAACCCCAGCTTGCCAGTCTTCGTTGTTTGGGCTGCGACTCGACCCGCTACAAACTGTCCCTCGTCCGTGTCGGCGTAGTAGTTGCCAATGTTTTCAGGCATTCCTGCTTCCCACAGGGTGCTGCAGTGAAAAAACTGTACCGCTGGATACTGCTTTGCCATCTCAAGAATATGGGGTTTGAAGTATCCAAACGAGGTGGGAAAGATTGCCGTTGCCCCATCCTCGTCAATCATGCTGCGCATGACTTCTTGCACATCCTTGGTTTCAGGAACGCTGGCTTGCTCCACAATTTTCACACCGGGCAAGTTCCCAATTTCCTTGACACCTAAAGCATGGGCTTGGCTCCACCCATAGTCATCCTTGGCCCCAACATAGAGAAACCCAAGCACTAGCGGCTGATCGGAAGAGCCAGTTCCAGAACCAGATTCCGTTGTTGAATTGGAGGTTGCCGAGTCAGAGGAGCAGCCCGTCCAGAGTTTGGACGTAGCACCAAATGCTGCCGTTGCAAGCAGCCCTCGAATCACTTGACGACGCGGAACGTAGATAGATCGAATGTTGCGCACTCTCGTAAGCTCTCCTTGTGGATAATCCGATGAAATGTGAAGAGGAGTCTTTGACTGAAGGAATTGTCATCCGGGAAATCCCGAATTATTGTCAGCGTATTTGAAAAAACTCTCACTAAATGTATCGAAAACAACACTGTCTTGGCATGAAAAAATTAACAGTTTATAAATGTTCAAATTAGCCTTATGAAGGGGTATCGTGTTCTGAGCAAAGCCTTTAAGCTGATCGGAATTAGGGTTGATTCTAATGTCACTAAAGTCTTCCACACACTTTTTAATAGCCTGGTTGACTGAAGACTTAACGCGGAGCACCTCGCTCAGTTCTCTGGACTCTCGCAATGCTGTTCTTTAGTATGAGACGAAAAGCCCTAACCGCCTTATTATTAGCCGTTCTTTGTGTCATAACGCTTACCATTACGGTGAATTCGGGTCGGGCGCAGTGGGCAGAGTTTGAATCACCCAATCAACGGGATCTCCATCTCGTTAAATCAGTAGCACAACTGCAAGACATTGAACCAACGGTCACGACACACTGTGCCCTTCAACCAGAAAGCAGTAAATCGCCATCTACGATCGCCCGTTCAAAACAACGAAACCTTCTCAACTCGACTGCTCCGATTACCCTGGAGCGTTTCCGCCAATTGCAACCTGCCAGTTCAGCAAAAGATGAGAACTCAGGCGAGAAGATATCTGCTCAATCTGTTCAATCAGCCAGAAGCTACGTTCCACGAGAAGAGATCGCATTGATTCACCCAACGAACTACGGCGATCGCTTTCTGCTGGATATCCAAGGCAACCCTACGGACTTAACCCCAATCGTGGTTTTGCACGAAACAGTTGGCTCGGCAAACGGCACGATTAACTTCTTCCGCACTCCCCACCCGCGTGACGAAGATCAGGCCAGCTATCACATCCTGATTCGGCAGAATGGCACGATTGTGTATCTGGTGCCCCCCGATAAACGCGCATTTGGTGCCGGTAACTCTGTGTTTGTGGGGACGAATGGGCCAGAAGCCGTGAAAACTCACCCCTCTTTTCCAGCATCGGTGAATAACTTTGCCTATCATATTTCGCTAGAAACTCCGCCCGACGGCTATCACAACTCCTATACTCACAGCGGCTACACCACTTCTCAATATCAATCGCTGGCCTGGTTAGTCTCCAAAACTGGCGTTCCAGATAACCGGATTACAACTCATAAAGCCGTCGATCGCTCCGGACAGCGCATGGATCCCAGGAGCTTCAGTTTCTCAAAGTTCTTTAAACTCTTGCAAACCCAAACCAAAACGACCGAAATTGCGATTCGTTGCACTCCACCACCGGATGCGCCACAATCAAAAGCACCCGTCAAACAGGCAAAAGCTACCAGCATAAACATACAGGGACGTTGAAATACTGAAGCACACTCAGCTACTGGTTGCTTGCCAAGACGACACTATGGTTCACTTGAGTTGGTGCGTCCTGTAAGCGGGCAATGGGATGGTTTAGGCGAGTTGCGCTTTGTGTGCCTCTGTGGAGCATATTCACGGTGGGTTTGACCGTTGAAGTTTGTGTTGCCTTACCATCCTCGGCGGGAGGTGTGATCGTTGAAATCGAGTTCGCAGAGAAACGCTCACCCAGTGTTTCTGGAAGGCAACTACCGACTGGGATACCTGTCACTTCTGCACCAACAGCTACCCAATCAACTCCTCAACTTGATTATCCAACGTTCAACAGTCAACAGCTCGATCGCCAACTCCAGCGTTATCTTGCCTACCTTGCCAGGTTTGGCCCACCCGACATTCTCATCGTTGGCAGTTCACGGGCATTACAAGGGGTTGACCCAGTTACACTGAGCAAGGCGTTGGCTCAACAAGGGTATCCAAATCTGCAAGTGTTCAACTTTGGGATCAATGGTGCAACAGCCCAAGTGGTGGATTGGGTGTTGCGGCGTCTCCTCACCCCAGATCAGCTACCACGCATCATCGTTTGGGCAGATGGCGCACGGGCACTGAACAGCGGACGGATGGACCAGACGTTTCACAAAATCACCACCTCCCAAGGCTACAAAATGCTTAGTTCTGGGGTTCGCCCTCCAATCCCTCAAGCAGGTGGATTTGAGCTTGGACAAATCTGTATGGATATGCTGCCGGTCATCATTCCTGCACCATCAAGGTCGCAAGACAACAATGTGACACCAACGGGTGCGAAAAATCTACCATCAGCAAAGAACTTGCCCTGCAACCAACCTCTGAAGGTTTTAGTTCACCAAGCTGCCGTGAACCGGCCTACGCAAACGCTGGATCAAGAGGCACTGGGGTTTCAGGTCGTGAACACGCGATTTAACCCTAAAACCTATTTCCAGCGATATCCAGAGGTGCCTGGAGGATATGACACGAACTACCGCGATTTTACACTTGAGGGTAGGCAAACTGAGGCGTTCGATCGCGTCATCCGCTTCGCCAACAGCCGCAAGATTTCCCTGGTATTTGTCAACCTGCCGCTGACTTCAACCTACCTGGATTTGGCAAGAAGCGCTTATGAGGGGCAGTTTCGCAGCCGGATGCAGCGGTTTGCTCATGCTCAGAAGCTGCAATTTCAAGATTTGGTAGCCCAGCGATCGCTTAACCAGAACCACTATTTTGCCGATCCGAGTCATCTCAACCGCTACGGGGCGATCGCAGTCGCCACCCAGATTAGTCAAAAACTCACCACATCTTTTTCGGACGCTTTGCGACGTGCATTGAACCAGCCCGATGAGAGACTCTCCTATACACACTCTACGCGGTGTGAAACCGGGTGTTTTTACTTACTTCAATTTCAGGATAACAATGACCTGAAATAGTCTCAAATGATACCTAGAAAGGGAACTTGAGCAGAAAACATTAGAACTTTAAAGAAGCTGCAACCAATTCAAAGATTGAACAAACCCCCTATTTTTCGCTACTCAGTGTCCGGGAGTCTACATATAGTCATGTAAACGTATGGTTATGCATACGTAAGTTTGATTCCCGTCAATAGGGTACGACTGTGATCACTACCTCCCAGATCTCTACCGCCAAATCAGTTCCGTTTACGCAAGTTAGTCATCCCGTTCCTGCAGCAAAAATAACCTCTCGCGATACCCCTTTCCAGATGCATCCATCTGTTAGCTGCAAAGTGAAACGGCTGATTGATATTTTAGGCGCACTCATAGGTCTAGCCATTACGGCCATTGTTGCCATACCGATCGCGATCGCAACCCAGTTGGATCATCCCGGCCCAATTTTCTACAACCAAATCCGCTGTGGCTATCGAGGTAAACCCTTCAAAATCTGGAAGTTTCGATCCATGATCGTTGACGCTGACAAGCTCAAGTATCTTGTTTACAACGAAGCCAAGGGCGGTATTTTTAAGAACCGTAATGATCCGCGCGTCACTCGGGTTGGACGGTTCTTACGTCGCACCAGTTTGGACGAACTCCCGCAGTTCTGGAATGTTTTGATGGGAGATATGAGTTTAGTGGGAACTCGTCCGCCAACGGTTGAGGAGGTGTTTAGTTACCGACGTCATCATTGGCAGCGTTTGAATGTGAAACCCGGAATCACAGGAGAATGGCAAGCAAATGGCCGTTCGACAGTGCTCGATTTTGAGGATATCGTGGCGATGGACATCAGCTATCAACGGAAATGGTCGATCGCCTACGACTTACAATTGCTTCTGAGGACTGTGCTCTCCGTGCTGAACAAGCAAGGCGCGTTCTAATTCTTTTAAGGCGGGGTGTGTGAGTTGGGGGATAGATCTGAAAAGACTATCCCCCGTTTATATTGAATTCTCAAACGCTTCAACGTTGGGTTGGTTGGGAGGCTTTTGAGAACAGTGTTTGCCCTAGATCACAAACTTTTCAGTGATGTCAGCGTTCTCTAGCACGACTCTAATACTAAATTTTTCCTCTGGTTTGCCGCTAAACTCCAGCCCAATCCAGTCGTCAAACTGGCTGGCTTGAATTTGCAAACAAACCGTATCCGTATCATCCAGCACCATGAGTTGAATATCGTGCGGTAAATAGGAAGATTCACCCGTTGGGTAAAGCCGCACCTGAATCGCCGCTTCATCTGGAGTCGTTGAAGTCAGTTGAACCAGCAGAACAACTGCCAGACCAACCCATTGCGTTCCTAACTCCATCCGTTTCGCCCGACTGACACCCCCCGAAAGCGAACCAGTTTGCCGAAAGTGGGCCGTTGAAATCAGCTCAACCGGTTTCTGCCAACCCGGCTCATAGTGTTCCTGAAGCCATTGGCGCAGGCTAATTAACCGACCCGATTCAACCCAATCAAGATGGTCAATCAAAGACTCCAACGGCTGCAAATGGTCTAATCGCAACTCTTCGGGTGCTTCACTGGCAGCATCGGCTGGCACAAACCCTAACAGCTCGACCTGATCCAGGGATTGCCCCAATTGCACGGCGATGTAGCCAATGCGATCGCACCGCACTTCTGTGGGCAAACTCAAGTTTGGCTGATTGGGCAAGACTGGACGACATTCCAGTCTGCCAATTCCCGGCAGCACTAAGTCGGCAATGTTAAACAGCGCTCTCCTGCCAGGCTGCCAACTATCCCCCTGCTCCAGATCGGTTTCAATTCCGAGCCAGTTGAGATAGCTGTGAACAGCGTAGATTGCCAGGGTATTCAGATACACTTGCTTGCCTTTTAGCGGTGTTGCCTGTTGGGCAGCAAATTCCTGCGCCAGACGATGGACATCGCGGCTGATGGGGACGGTGATGTAAACGGGTTCGATACGGTTCATGATCAGGCTTCAAATGACAATGCAATTTCGCGGAGCAACGGGAGACACTTTTTCTTCCAGGATGCATACAAAGTTTGGTTACTAATGCCGAGTTGTCTTGAAATATCGGCGATGCGATCGGGCGGGTCTTTGAGCAGCAGTCTGAGAGCCAGGAACTGACAATTGCAATCTGGATATTGGCGGAGATGGCAGCGCTGCAGTTCTTCGTCCGGGTCTTGCTGAATGTATCGCATCAGTTGTAGACCCAGGCGCTGACGGTGCAGATCCTGATTTTTCTGAATCGCGCGATCGAGTAAGTCCAGCCCCAAAGGAACATCCGGATCTGCAACAAAATCGCGTCGTGTGCCTGGATTACTATCATCCGTTCCGAACGGTTCATCCAAACTGATATCTTGAGATTTGCTGTGCATATCCCGGATTCGCCAGTACAGATAGCCGTTGATCCATTTCACAACGTCCTCTTCCAGCGATGCAGTTTTTGCCTGGAAGGAATTGATGTTTTTACAAACATACTCCCATGTCAGGCTTAAGGCGGCTGAATAGTCTTGATGGGACGATTTGTAAATTCCAGGTAGGCGTTGGGCAACCATCAGCAAGCGAGTTAAGGCTTTCCGTCGTTCAGGACTGGATTCCTGATAGCGACGCACCTCGGCAATTAAAATCCGTAGTTGTTCATCCGTACTTTGGAGGTTCGAGAGGCTCATATTGTGCGGGTTTAGAAGGCATTCGGAATCTACCCATTATTTATTTGGGCCCGTTTAGGCAATCGATTGACTCTTGGAGCTACGAGTAATGTAATGCCCGATCTGCCAATCACGGCTACGGGATCACCTGGCAAAACGGTTTCCTGGCAATCAGGATCAAAGAATTCGGCTGGCCAGTAGGTTGCCTGAAAGTAAACTCGTCCGGGGCACTTGGGATAAATTGCCTCTTCCACACTGCCCAAGCCAATTTGGTGAAATAGCTCGATGGTTTCGGGGGCTATGGTCGCGAACATGGTTGAACCTTGTGAATTGGGGGTTGTATCAAGCGCGATCGCGCATGGCTCTCAATCGCCCTATAGGATAAACAGGGTTGTCAGCCGTTTTTATGAGAACTAAACCTTGTCCACGTCCAGACCTGAAGTTTTTCTGACGGGAAAGCTACAGATTCCGAGCTGAACGTGGTCTAACAATCAAACTCACGATTGATTGCAGACGTTTTTCGTCTTGAGATAATAACTCTATAAATCGTTGTTGCTAGACAATCAGGGCTAGCAAAGGGTAGGACATGATCAAGTCGTGGATGGTGATTGGAGCCGTGACCCTATTGGTCGCACTGGCGAGTAATGCGATTCGACCGCGAGATGTGAAGTGGTTTAGACAATTGCGACGCCCTAAGTGGTTAACGTTTGAGGCGCTAATTCCAGTCATCTGGATGGTGGTTTTTATCTGTGGAGCCTGGTCGGCTTACATGGTTTGGGAGAACAATCCAGGCAACACTCAGACGGGGTGGTTAATGGCCTTCTATTTGCTGGTGGAGGTGGCGATCGTGGTGTACTCTCCCATCACGCTCTGGTCGCACAGCCTCAAAGCCGGAACGGTTGTAGGCAGCATCGGCTTTGTCCTGGGCTTGCTTTTGACGCTGATGGTGGTGCAAATTTCGGGCTGGGCAGCATTACTACTGATGCCATACCTGCTATGGAGTCCGATTGGCACCTATACGACTTGGGAAATGGACAAACTTAACCAGAATCCATAGAATTGGTCGCCAGTAGAGTTTGGTGTCAACTTCTTCTATCTGTTTTGAAGCTGATGGTATGACGACGCAGTGATGCGACGGATGAGTTAATGTTTGCCGTAGTGTACTCGTCCTAACGGGTATTCATTTAATCACCCAAAACCCATTCTTGCGCCACTTTTGCTCTTGTAAAGACACTTCCAAATCCTGTTTGGAAATAGCAGAATGTTCAACCAACAGTTCTCCAAGAGGTTTGCAGTTTAATTGCTGCTCAGTTAAAACCTCGTTCAACTGTTGCTGGGAGATCAGTTTGCGTCGGAGCAAAATTTCACCTAGTTTCATAGCGTTAACCTTCTCTACCGGTAATTAATTACATGCTCGTCCAGGAAATCGCTAAAATCGCCTAGTTTTTTTTACAAAGGTTTACTTTATACATGGGCGATCGCCCTACTTATCCCCTATGTCAATTGTTCCTAAACCATGCCCAGCCCAGATTCTGTAGCTTTCCCCTAAGAAAACTCCAGGTCTGGACGTGGACAAGGTGTAGTTCTGTAGTGAAACGCTTATTGGTTCATCGGTCTACTCCTTTCTACAATTTGCTACACATAGATACAGATAAGACCCGATGGAGTTGTTGGTTCTTAGTAGAGATTCGCATTTATAGCGGTTTTCAGTCGGATTAGGTGTAGTGATTGCGTTATGCTAACGAAGTGCGATCGCTGAAAAGGAGTCCCAATGACCCGCGCCATCATGGAAACTGACAAGGGCACTATCCACCTGGAGCTGTTTGACCAGGATGCACCCAATACAGTGAAAAACTTTGTAGATCTCTCGCAAAAAGGCTTCTACGACGGTCTTGCCTTTCATCGCGTCATCTCTGACTTCATGGTTCAAGGCGGTTGCCCCAATACCCGTGCAGGTGCTTCAGGTATGCCAGGAACAGGGGGTCCCGGTTACAGCATCAATTGTGAGATTAATCCGAACAAGCATCTGGCTGGCAGCCTTTCAATGGCGCACCGTGGACGCAACACGGGGGGTAGCCAGTTCTTCATTTGCCATTCCCCTCAATCCCATCTGGACGGTGTTCACACGGTCTTTGGCAAAACGGAAGACATGAGCGTGGTGAATGCTATTCGTCAAGGCGACAAAATTTTGTCTGTCAAAATTGAGGAATAAAGCGATTTCTGGGACTTGCTCCACCAGGAACTATAAGCTGATTAGATTGGCGATCGCTCCTCCTTTCCGCAAACATGAGCGATCGCTATCGTCTTTAATTCGAGACTTCTGACATCTCAATCACATTGCCATCGTAGTCTTTGACTAGAAAATTGAGGGGCTTTTCCCGCCGAATTTTATGCTTTAAGCCCCGCATCTGCACCCGAAGTAGGACTTGTTCCAGACAGGCGCGATCGAAACACACATGGCGCTGGCGATTCTTCTCTCCCAAACTAGCTCCAGAAATAACATGTACCTGAGTATTCTTCTTGAGTTGATACCATAGCCCATCTGGAGCAGCCTGCGTTCCCATGGTTGACCGTCCAATTCCAGGCGACATATAGAGTGGGTCTACTACAGCAGTGCCTAAACTCTGCTCATAGTTGTAGTAGTAGTGCAATGGCACGTCGGCAGCGGGGAGTTCCAACATTCCCTCATAAAGTCGCCGCGCTAATTCCACATCAGACACCATAATGGTGTAAACCTTGGGAGCACTAGTCAGAAACATCCACATTGCACCAGCATAGGCTGCCAGTAGCATGACCATAATGCCTTGAGTGGAAAACAAGGTGTCCAGTCCAGGTAATGACCCAATAGTCACCGGTTGAAGAAAGCTGAGAAGATTACTAGTTTCCAAGGTCATAGGTTTAACTTCAGAGTTGAGTCGCTTGTAGTGATTGGTAGCTGGCGGCAGCCGATTATCTACTATCTTTTACTAGACAAACAACAATGGTTCCGAACGCAACTTAGTATTTTTTGAGACCCTCACACCGGTTAAGTGTTCCAACTTATTCTATCAAGCCTAACGTGGGTGCTGATCTCACCATGAATCCCACTTAATTAAGGCTGGGAAGCCAGGGCAGATCCGCAACGCCTGGGTTACCCCCATTTGGCTGAACAGCGTGGTGAGTTGTCCACTATGATGAGTCTGATGGTTAAACATATGAACGACCAGTACCCACGTTGGCAAAATTCTCGTCTTCTGATCAATGTTGCTTGTGTACTCAAACGATCGCTCCAGCCAGTCTTGGGAAAGCCCGATCGCCCAATCCAGGATCGCCTGATCCATGTGCTCTCGTTCTCGCCGCAGTTCGTCAAAGTCAGTGTACAGTTCTTGAGTAATTATGGCAATTAGAAACAGCTTGTCGGTGAAACGTCCCATCCAAACGCGATCGCCGTACAGTAGATGATTCAGCGTTCCGTAAATGGATTTGAAAAACGCTCCGCGATCGCGTTTCCGTTCGACATCAGGAATCTCAGCACAGTCCCCATAGAGCTTCCGATTCATCCACTGGTTATACTCCGCCATGATTTGGCAATAGTGACAATCAATCATAAACGGTGTTCGCAGATCCCCGACTTCTTGATTAAGTTCAGCTAAATAATTGGGGTTGCAACAAAGAAGTCGGGGGATCTCAGACTAAACAAAAAAAGCCCTGCACTGAAGCAAGGCTAAGATTTCAACCCACTTAAACGAACAAGCCTATTAACCAAACAAAAAAAGCTCCAACCTAGAAAGTGAAAGTGGTTCGGATCGTACCAATCAGAGTATCTTCACCACTAATCTGATCTCCGTTAATCACGTAGATCGCGCCTGGAGTAATCGAGATATTATCGTTCAGCCTGATTCTGTAGAACGCTTCGATGTGAATGGGGGTATCCAAAGCATCATCGTTCAGATACGGAGGTGTTCCAGCAAACAGGCCTAACAGATTTCCCTTCTTACCAAAATCAGGGAAGGAAAGCCCTAAGCCGTAGGTCCAAATGTCATCATCACCCAACCCATCGGTCAGAATATCTGCTCTAAAGTAAGAACCAAACGCATTGATTGCAAACTTATCGCTGAATTTGTAAACAGCAGAGATACCGCCGCCGTTAACCACAACTCCTTGAGGCCCGGTAATACCGATTCCAGCAATAGCAAAAGCGGTAAGTGGGTTGGAGAAGATAGTTCCGGTAGCAGGCGCACCACCCCCTCCGTCAAAGACACCTGCCTTACGAAAAGCGTTGACGTAGGCCAAACCAACCGAGAACTTATCGTTGGGGGTAAAGTTGATCTGAGCTAGTGCACTGTAGCTACCATCAAACAGACCAGCACCGCGGGAAGGAATGTTTGCACCAAGAATACCATTATCACCATCCCCATTATCTGCCAGGTAGCCAATGCTCAAGGAAATCGGCTTACCAACTCCAAGTGTCACTCCAATACCGGAACCCCCCCCAATGTCATAAATAGGATTCCGTTGCGCAAAGTAGGAGAGAGCACCATTACCGCCATCGTAGTCTTCTAGATAACCGGCATGGGTAGGTGCATAGTCATAGTGCAGCCCTCCATAGGCGGGGACATAAACCTTGATATTCTCACCAATTGGGAATTCGTAAGCGACCCAGTCAACAACGACACTGTTATTCTCTGTACGACCGAAGTTAAACGTTTGAAACCCTTCAAGTAGAGGCGCACCATTAACTCCGAAATTTCTGAAGGGTTCTGCGTTACCAGCCGCAAGACGAACAATCAGCTTATCTTCGCCACCAAAGCTTGAATTCAATGTTAAACGAACCCTGTCTTGGAAGACAGTCTCGTTATCACCGGGCTGTTGAAACTCATCAGTGATAGCAAAGATGACTTCACCAGACAGCTTGGTGGTGGTTGAGAACTGTTGCTTTTCAAGGGTAGCAGTACGTACTTCGAGCGCATCGACGCGGCCTCGTAGAACAGCAAGTTCTGCAGCAAATTCTTCCTGCAGCTTCTTCATAACTTCCAGGTCTTCTTTCCTGACAAAGTCAGCAGTGGCCGCTGCAATCAGCTCCTGGATTTTGTCTAAACAAGCATTCAGACCGGCTGCAAATTCGTAACGGGTCGTCGCACGGTTGCCGCGATAGGTTTTGTCGGGATAGCCCACAATACAGCCATAGCGCTCAACCAGAGACTGCAGTGCCTGGAAAGCCCAATCTGTGGGTCTAACATCAGAAAATTGAGATACTGAGGTAACCTGACCCTGGTTATTAGAACGCCCTTCGCGCGTATAACGGTTAATCTGCTCCAGAGAACTGGTATCAGAAGAACCTGAAGTGGTAGGCAGAGCTTGAGCCAGCTTTTGCTCACTAGCAAACTCCAAAACAGGAACAGGAGCCTCCAAAGTAGGAGCCTCCAAAGTAGGAGCCAAAACCTGAGGCTCTGAAATCAGGGTATGAGCTTCGACTGTAACGTTGTTCTCAACAGTCTCTGCTGCAATTGAATCTACTGCAGCGATCTCTGCTGCAATTGAATCTGCTGCAATTGCAGGTGACGACACTGCTAGGGCCGCACCCAAGATTGCTGGGCTAACCAGTAAAGATTTCAACAGAATTCTTGACATTTTTTGTCCTCCTCACACCGTCTTAGAGTAACCGTTCGTGCTATCCATAGTGGCTAGACAGGTAACGTTAGCACCAAAGTTTAACTCACATAAGCGTAGTCTAGATTAATAGTTGGATCAAGTGGGGTATGTGACCTGAGTTCCGATTTGTTGGAGTGAATATCCAAGGAATAGGGAATAGGGTGGAATGTCTCCCTGAATTGCAAACCCGGATTTTTAATAATCTTCACCGTAATTTAGATTCCTAATCTTCTAGCTGGTGTCCCAGCACCCAAAAAACTTGGCGCTGTTCAAACAAGCTGACCAAATCAGTGTTGAGTTTGTGATAATTGGCTTCCTGCTTTAAGATTTTGAGGGCAGCTGCAGTGGGTAATCCATGTTTGTAAGGACGATCGCCCGCTGTGAGGGCGTCATAAATATCAGCGATCGCCATAATTTGAGACTGAATCGGAATCTCTGCTTTCTTTAGTCCTAACGGGTAGCCCGTGCCATCCAACTTTTCGTGGTGTCCATAGGCAATGATTGGTACATCTTGCAGCTCTTTAGTCCACGGAATTTGCTTCAGAAATTCGTAGGTGTGAGTTACATGAGACTGAATGGCTTGGCGCTCCGCTTCAGTGAGATTTCCTCGTCGGACAATCAACTGTTCCATCTCGTCTGAGGTAATCAGCGGTTTGCGGATACCATCAACATCGCGGTAGGTGTACAACGCCAGCTCTTTCAACTGCAAAAAGGGTTCTTCAGCCAGAATTCTTGGCTCGTTCGCTTCCAGAAGAATTTCCCAATAGTAGTTGAGTTGGGCGCTCGCCTCGATCAGCTTTGTGTCCAACTGCTCAAGCACCTGGCAATGGGGACAGATGTCCAAGGTTTCTGGGTGGCTAGCCAGGTGTCTGGGATGCTCAGTTAAGTGTCGATACTTCGCCTGAGCACACTCCATCTCTAAGGTTCGTTGAGCCAGTGCAAACCGATGCTTGACAACCTCCAACTGCAATGGATACAGCTTCTTGGTTTTACTCAAAATGGCTTCGGGAACAGCAACCTTACCAAAATCATGCAATAGGGCAGCGTAGCGGATCTCTTGAATTTGGCGATCGCTAAAGTAGATGGGGGCAAGTAGACCTGTCTTCACTGAATTCACCTCTTCGCCCAAGCGCACCGTCAAATCGGCAACTCGCTCAGAGTGCCCTGATGTACAAGGATCACGAGTTTCAATGATTTGAACTGATGCTTTGACAAAGCCCTCAAAGAGATGCTCAATATTTTCCTGCAAATGATTTCGTTCGATTGAGATCGCGGCTTGGCTGGCCAGCGACTGCAGAATGCGCTCTTCCCACTCAGAGTAAGGCTGAGTCACTTCCAACACATTTTCAACAGTCACTACACTATCCGGCGAAATTTTGCGGTTAATTAGTTGGAGGACTCCAATCATTTCACCCTGCTGATTTTGCATGGGTAGTACCAGAACGGATCGGGTTCGGTAAGCAATGCTGCGGTCAAAGCTGCGATCGAGCTGATACGTAACTCCCAAGGGCAAGTCATAGGCATCAGGAAGGTTTAGACTCTTCCCAGTTAAGGCGACATGACCCGCCAGGCTTTTTTGAGTCAACGGCAATACGAGTTCTCGGAATGACGTTGCTGGTCTAGAGAAATTCTGAGCAACCTTGAACAACAAATTGGGAGCCTCGCCCCGATGATCAATCAGGTAAACGCTGCCTGCATCGCTCCAGGTAATCTCACGGCTTTTGGTCAGGATCAGGCTCAATAAATCTTCTAATTGATGAGCACTGGAAAGCGCAGTGCCGATCGCTAGCAGTTGTTCAATCAGCTCAGCACGTTCGGCAGCAACTTGAGAAAAATCATGACTGGTTATCATCACTTATCCCTCAGCCTGACAAGTAGTAGCCATCCCAAACCCGTGGGTGAGTCTGAGATACCGCACAACGTTCATCGGTAAAACAGTACATTTCCTTATGCGCACAGGGATACAGCAACCTAATTAACAAACAGACACAGTCCATAGCACGTCGATACTAGACAAATTATCGCGCAGGTAGAATATTAATAAAGTTTCTGCCTAGTTCACAATTAGTAATATATCTATGCCTCATGCCAATTAAACCTTGTCCACATCCAGATCTGGAGTTTTTCTGAAGGGAAACCTACAGATTCCGAGCTGAACGTGGTTTAAGATAAGTTTCTCAGTATCGCGCTAAAACGGTTTCTGAGAAAAGTTTTACCTGTGGTGAGGACGAAGCGGCCGTCGTCCCTACCACGGGCTATCAACTGCTCGGTAATTTCTTTTCTGGAAATCTCATAAAGTTTAGAGATTGGAAAGTCCTGTAGCCATGCAGTCACGCAAGAGAAGCCACTTTCTGCTCATACGGTAGGTCGATGGAATAAATGGTGGATGAAACTGTCATTTGTCTCATGCCATCTGTGAATAGCGATGACCAATGACAATTACAACCCTGATCCAAATAAATAATTGTGCCTATCTCCTCTATCGATTCTATCGATTGATGCACGGATTGAATACCTGCTCGACCTGTGTAAATCTTGACAAATACAAAACTTCGTTACAAAAAACAATAAACTCAGGATCAGCAATTTTTTAGAGATTTGTGAGTAAACTGTCTGCTGCAGCGTACTGATGCCAAAAGCAACACACCCATTCATGCATTTGCTAGTTAGCATAGCGGAGTGAATTAGCTGACGGTATCCCTCAAGGGGGTGACTCGAAGAGGGCAGGAGTTTTATGACCATTTATCGAGTTTTTACATTATGGGTGTTCCTATTGGGGATTATTCTTTTTTGTACTTCTCCAGCGTGCGCTAATTCCGCTAGCTCTGCTGCAGAGTCAGCAACATTTGTGTACCATACTCGGCAGCGCCAGCAACAGGATGAGGCGATCGCCCTTGCACAAATGGCTCAAGCAGATGTTGTTTACCTGGCAGAAACGCACGATCACGCCAGTGATCACCGCGCACAGCTTGAGATTATCAAGGCGCTGCATCGGTTGCGTCCCAATAGTGCGATCGCAATGGAAATGTTTCAACGTCCTTATCAATCCGTTCTAAATCGCTATTTAGCTGGACAGCTCACCGAAGCAGATTTACAAGCTTACAGCCAGTACAACAAGCGTTGGGGTTACGCATGGGAGTTTTATGCTCCGATACTCCGCTTTGCCAAAGCAAATCATTTGCCAGTGGTTGCCTTAAATACACCGACTGAAGTGACTCGCAAAGTTGCCCGAACGGGTTTAGACAGTTTGAGTGTCGTGGAGCGGCAATGGGTTCCACCAAGATCCGCGATCGTCCTGGGTTCACCATCCTATCGCCAACGCTTGGGTCAGATTTATGAAGAAGCCCACCAAAGTAAAAGCAACAGCGCAAATTTTGAGCGGTTTTCCAGGCGCAGGTGCTTTGGGATGAGACGATGGCAGAACAAATTGTCAAAACTCTCCAGCAACGTCCAAATAGACTTGTAATTGTCTTGATTGGCCAGGGACACATCCACCGCGATGGTGTTCCCGGTCGAGTTGCCCGACGGCTGAACTCGCATCATCCCCGCTCTCATCCCGTGCAACAAATTTCTGTCATGTTGAATCCGTCCAAAAGTGAGCCACCTGAACCCGAAGACACGATCGCAGATTATTTCTGGTATTCCCCTTGAGGAAGTAGATAAATTGCTCCCGAAATCCAGGTGAGGGCAACAGAAAGCCAGAAGGCAACTAGTGAGGGAGTTCGCCAGTCAGCAGAGAGGGGAGCGATGAGCAGCGCGATCGCACCAATTTGACTGATCGTTTTCAACTTACCCCACAGGTTCGCTCCTTGAATCTCAGTCCCTCCCTGTAAATTGGGGTTCACTCGCCAACCGGCGATCGTCAATTCCCTAGCCAAAACCAAAAACACTCCCCACCCAGGAATTTGTCCCAATTGAACCAATGCCAGCAACGGGGCCAGCACGAGTAGCTTATCCACCAACGGATCCAGGAACTTACCTAAGTCAGTAACCTGATTTAGCCTCCGAGCCAGATAACCATCCACCCAGTCTGTTCCCGCACCCATCAAGAAAATAACCAGCACAACCCATCGTGCGGCAGGATCTGGACGGCTCAAGCCGTATAGGATTGGCGGTATGGCTAACAACCGAGAAACTGTAATCCAGGTAGGAAGATTCATATGAGGATTTTAGATTTAAACCTTGTTCACGTTCAGACCTGGAGTTTTTCTGAAGGGAAAGCTACAGATTCCAATCTGAACGTGGTTTAGATGTGATTTTAGTTGGTTCTAAACGAACAAAACCCTGTTCGTCAAAGGCTACATCTAAAATCTGCAATTCCTACACTCGCGTTTGGGCAGCATCTCCAGAAGTAAGATGGTGAGATGTTTCAGTAATTGAGGATGCTCTGGGTAGAAACCGTCCACGTAGGGCATAGGTAACAAGTCCGCTGTATTCGGTGAGCAGCAGCGATACTCGTTGGCGATAGTTTGTTTGGAGTAGGGGTGCGCTGAGGTGGGGAATCACTTTGAACCCAAAGCTTTGAAAGGTGAGCAGCGATCGCCACATGTGATGTGGATCGGTTACCAGCAGAATATCTTGAATCCCTTTTGGCTTCAGCATGTGAGCAGAAAACTGAGCGTTTTTCTTCGGTGGTTAGTGAGCAATTTTCACCAGCCAGGACATGGTCAGGAATCCCTTTTTGCCTCAGCAACTCCAGCATGGCCGGAGCGTCGCCGGTTCCGCTAGCAAAAATGACGGGTGCGCGATCGCCCCACCACAAGTCTGAGGCAACATCAACCCTGGACTGCTGAAAGCGTTGACCCCGTCCCAATATCACAATGGCATCAACGGGTTCTCCCGAATCGACTGGCAGAAAGCCAACCAGGGCTTGATTGGCGAGTGCAGCTCCGGGTGGCGACAGCAGCAGCAGACCCATGAGAAGGACGCTGATGCTAATTTGGATCAGCGATCGCTGCCAGGTCGATTGCTGCAACCACCGTTTTAGGCCAGGTTGCCGAATGATCCAGGGATAGGTGATAACCATCAAAATAATGAACAATCCAAACAACAGCTTAATCGACCAGGGCATGGGGAGTTTGATCACGCCGAACAACTTGGCTTTGAATGCTAACCAAGATGCATCGGACACTGCGCACCAATTGGAATCAAGCATGAGAGCAACGGCAGCAATGAAGTTTTGTAACTCTAATGAGCAAATCGACTATAGTCTGGTGGGTTGTCAACTGTGTGTAAGCTACGTGACGATCGCCTCGCCGGGCATCCAAAACTCCAGATGCTGAAAGGCTTGTACGTCAACTTAGTTCCTTTGGACGATGCTGTAAGACAGACGAGATCGCTAGGCTCTGTTAAGAAGTATTGCTAAATAGCGGCTTCAATTTGAACCTGACTGCTATGAAAGCCGTCTAAATAATTACCTCTTTGCCAAATTCAAGATATCTGTTGTACAGGCGAAGCCCTCGGTAGATCACCTTGAGAGTTTCAAGACTTTTTACCCCTAGTCCCTCTTATTAAGCAGGGTGGTTTCAAAGTCCTGAAAGAAAACTGTAGTTGCAAAACCCAACGCTTGGGGGGCTGCCCCCCAAACCCCCTCCAAAAGGTGCGGTTGGTTAGGTACAAAAGACCTTGATACCCTTAAACGAGGAAGCTGCACCCTAGTTTTTGCCCATTCACCTAAATCCCTTTCGGGGGGTGTGGGGGAGTTAGGATCCCACGCAGCGGGGGTCTGGGGGAAGTCCCCCGGCGTCGATTCAACAACGGAGCACCCTCTTTAATGTCCTTCGCCACAATGAAACCACCCTGCTGGCTTGCTTTTTGAAGGGCACTATGTCGCCCTTACCTAACGTTGGATTAAATGTTCTGGATTTTTACGCTCACAACAAACGCTTTTGAAGGAATAACTGTATGTCACAGTCCGTTCTGCAATTTAACAAAACGGCAACTGTTTCAGGGTTGGCTGCTCTAGCGAGTTTGTCGCTGGCACTAGTTGGGTGTGGTTCTCTACCAAAATCTGGTGCGGAGGCCCAGCCCCAGCGACGGGGGCAACGCGAGGAAGGATCGGCTACGGTAAATGTCGCGATCGCCCGTACCGCCCTGCTCCAGCAGGATCAGTCCTACACTGGCACAACCCAGCCGTATCGGCAGGTCTCGCTGCGATCGCAGGTGGAGGGACAACTGGTTGACTTGACCGTGGATGTGGGCGATCGCGTTACTCAGGGGCAAACCTTGGCACGTCTGGACGATAAAGTTTTGGCGACCTCGGTGATTGAAGCTGAGGCAGAGGTTGCCGCTCGTGAGTCTGAAGTAGCCCAAACTCGCACAGAAGTTAGCAATGCTCGTACCCAGGTGGAAGATGCCCGTTTGAAACTGCAGCAGGCACAGTCTGACTTAGCCCGGTATGAACAGCTCTCACGGGAAGGGGCCATTCCGGAGCAGCAGGTCACCAATGCCCGCACAACCGTTGGCACGGCGCTGCAAGCCCTGCGCTCGGCTCAAGAACAGGTACGTACCCAACAACAGGCGGTATCTGCAGCAGAACGTCGGGTGATTGCGCAACGGGCGATCGCGGCTAGGGAGGAAGAACGACAGTCCTACAGCGTCCTCACGTCACCTGTGAACGGGTTTGTGCTGGAGCGCGTGACTGAACCAGGTAACCTGGCCCAACCGGGCAACGAGATTCTCAAGCTAGGCGACTTTAGCCAGGTTAAAGTTTCTGTGCAGGTTTCTGAACGAGAACTGGGAACCATCCGGGTGAGACAACCCGTGCAAGTACGACTTGATGCCTTCCCCAACCAGCGCTTGAATGGACGAGTCAGTCGGGTTTCCCCAGCCGCCGACCCCACCGCTCGTTTGATTCCAGTAGAAGTCACCCTGCCTAACCCAGACAGCAAGATTGGCAGTGGGTTGCTAGCACGAGTTAGCTTTACCCAGCAAGCCCTTCAGCGAGTAGTCGTCCCCGAAGCGGCTTTACGTACTAACCAGAGTAAGCGCTCCCCCGGAGGAGGGACGGGTCAACCGCGACAACAACTTGGCAGTTCTGAAGGTAATCAAGAGGGTCGTCAGAGTCAAACGACAAATCGAGACACTGGCACCGAGGGAGACCGTCGTCAACCCCAAAGCAAAGCCGGAACCGTATTCGTAATCAGCGGTTCGGGCAAGCAAACCAACGTCGAAGCCCGACAGGTTGCACTGGGCGATCGCCGCGACGAACACGTCGAAATTCTGTCCGGTTTGAAAGCCGGTGAACGATTCGTGACCCGCAGCAGCAAAGCCCTGAGAGATGGTGATCCGGTGCGGCTTAGTATTTTGTCGGAAGGATAAAAGTAGAGGATTATAGATTGCAGATTGTAGATTGCAATTCTCCGCGTCCCCGCCTCCTCTGCCTTTCCCTCATCCCCTCATCTCTCCATTCTTCATTCGTCATTCCCACCTCCCCACCCCTACCCCCAATCCCCCTCCCCCATGCAAACTCCACTGGCTTCAGCGTCAGTACCGTGGCAATTCGTCGGCATATCGGTACGCTCATGCTCACCCTGGCGGTGATTGTGGTTGGACTCTTCTTTGTCACCACGCTCCAGGTTGACTTGCTGCCGTCGATCACCTATCCCCGCGTTGGGGTGCGGCTGGATATACCAGGGGTGTCACCTGAAGTGGCTGTAGACGAGGTAACCCGACCGTTGGAAGAAGCCTTATCGGCGACGGAGGGTGTGATCCAGGTCTACTCGCAAACCCGCGAAGGACAAGTTAGTTTGGATTTGTTTTTCGAGCCAGGGGGTGATATTGACCAGGCGTTGAATGAGGCGACGGCTGCATTTAATCGAGCCAGGAGCAGGTTACCGGACACGATCGAGGAACCGCGTCTGTTCAAATTTGACCCGTCCCAGTTACCCGTCTATGAGATGGCGTTGTCGTCCCCATCGCTGCTGCCCGTGGAACTGCGGGTGTTTGGGGATGAAGAGCTGTCCCGTGAGTTGAGTGTGGTCTCTGGAGTGGCCTCTGTGGATGTGTCGGGGGGTGTTGCAGAGGAGGTGCGGATTACGGTTGATCTGGATCGGTTGCAGGCATTGGGAGTAGGGCTGAGTGATGTGCTCACTGAGCTGGAGCAAACGAACCAGGACATTTCGGGTGGACGGATTCTGGGGGAAAATTCTGAGCCGTTAACACGGGCGATCGGGCGGTTTCAGAGTGCTGAGGACATTGGTGATTTGTCGTTTGAGGTTGGGGGGCAGGAGGCAGGAGCCGGGAGTCAGGAGTCAGAAGGCTCTAATCTCCAATCTTCAATCTCCAATCCTCAATCCGCTCGTCGTGTTTACCTGCGCGACTTTGCCGAAGTAATTGACGGCACGGAGCAACAGCGGATTTTTGTCTCACTGAATGGACAGTCCGCGATTAAGGTGAGTATCCAGAAGCAGCCGGATGCCAATACGATTCAGGTGGTTGAGGGGGTGAAGCGGCGGATTGAGGAGCTGCGGCGATCGCGGGTGATCCCCGAAGATATGCAACTGACTCCGACTCTCGATGAATCAGGATTTATTAGTGAGTCGCTGAGTAGTGTCACCAATGCCGCGTTGTCAGGGGCAGTATTGGCTGCTATTGCTGTTTTTGTGTTTCTCGGATCACTCCGACAGACGTTCATCATCACCTTGACGATTCCGCTCTGTACGCTGGCGGCAGCGATCGCCATGAAGCTCTCTGGGTTCTCCCTGAATGTGTTTAGTCTGGCTGGATTGGCCATCAGTGTGGGACAAGCTGTGGATACCTCCGTTGTGATTTTGGAGAACATCCACAAACGGGCAGAAGCGTCTGAGCAGTTAAGCGCCAAGGCTGATCAGAATGGCCATGCCACTCGGACAACCATCGATCTGGTTGAAGCCAGTAGCCGGGAGGTCGAGTCGTCTCTGGTGGCAGCAACGGGAACAAACCTGGCGTCTGTCTTGCCGTTTGTGTTGATCGGTGGCTTCATCTCCCTGCTCTTTAACGAGTTAATTTTGACCATCTGCTTTGCAGTGGCGGCATCATTGATTGTGGCGATTACCGTTGTACCGATGCTGGCCTCGCGGCTATTGGCAATCAAATGGTCCAGTCGAATCAACCGGTTCTGGCCAATTCGCCAATTTAACCAGCGGTTTGATGCGGCAACGCGCGGCTATGCCAGGCTACTAACCAGGATGGTGCAGCATCGACTGTTGGTGATCGCGATCGTGTTTTTCATCCTGGGCGGCGGTGGGTTACTGATGATTGGTCAGATTCCGCAAGAGATTCTGCCTCGTATCAGTAATGGACAAGCCAACCTGAACGCTCAGTTTCCACCGGGAACCCCGATCGCAGACAGCCGCAAAGTGATGGCGGAGGTGGACAAGATCTTGCAATCCCAGCCGGAAACCGAGTACGTGTTCACAACTGTGGGCGGCTTTCTATTTGGCAGCAACACCAGCCAGAACCGCAGCGGGGGTCTAGCACGATCACCCTCAAGCCTGGCAGCAATGTGGAGTCCTTCGTGACTAAAGTCACCCAAGAAATTAGAAAGCTGAACCTGGTTGACATTCGCCTCCGGGTTAACCCTGGTCAGGTGCGGGGCTTGATTTTGACCAACTCGCCGGTTCGAGGCGCAGAGGTGGATGTGATCCTGCAGGACCGGATGACCAAACACTCAGACAGGCAGGCAGACAGGTGCTGCAAGCGCTGGAGCAACAGGCAACGCTGACCAGCTTCCGACCCGATGCCGACGATCGCCAGCCCGAAATCCAAATCCGCCCTGACCTGGAACGCCTGGCTGCCCTGAACCTGAATACTCAGGACATTGGTGATACATTGAGAACCGCGATCGAAGGCTCAACACCAACCCAGATCCAGCGTGGTAATCGTCTGGTGGATGTGCGGGTCGAACTGAACGAAGCCGCCATTCGCACCCCTTCGCAACTGGAGCGGCTGCCGTTGTTTACCCAGGGAAATCAGCAAGTTCGCCTGGGGGACGTGGCTCGGATTGAAGACGGACAGGCCCCGGGCGAAATTCAACGGATCAACCAACGCCAGGTTTACCTGATTGCAGGCAACTTAACTGAAGGAGCCAGTTTAGGTGCCGCCCTGGAGCAGGTAGACGCTGTCCTGAAAACAGTGGAACTGCCAGAAGGCGTCAGTGCCTTGCCCAGTGCAGCGGCGCAAAGTAATCAACAACTGCAAGCCGCATTGCCCCTGTTAGGCGGACTGGCGGCATTCCTGGTGTTTGTGGTCATGGCCGTGCAGTACAACTCCCTGGTTGATCCGCTGGTGATTATGTTCACGCTGCCGCTGGCGTTGGCAGGCGGAATTCTGGGATTGTTTGTGACGCAAACCGCGATCGGGGCAACGGTGATTGTGGGAGCCGTGCTGCTGGTTGGAATTGTGGTCAACAACGCGATCATCATGGTGGAAACGGCCAACCAGATTCGTGAGCAGGAACGGGTTGACCGTCGCACCGCCATTCTCAAAGCTGCCCCGCAACGACTGCGCCCAATTATGATGACCACCGTCACGACCGTTCTGGGCATCTTTCCCCTGGCTCTGGGGGGCGGACAAGGCTCAGAGTTTTTGCAACCGCTTGGGATCGTCGTGTTTTCGGGGATGTCCCTGGCAACGCTGCTCACCCTGTTCATCATTCCCTGCTTTTATCTGCTGCTCCACGACTTTTTCAACTGGCGACCTGGCAAGAAGAAGCCGAGGGTAAAACCAGTTGAAAGTCCAGTGTTGTCAGAGATTCAAAGATGAGTGCTGCATGAACACGACCGGAAGCCTGAATAGCCGGGAGGCGAGATTGGAAAGACCAAATTTTCGCTGCAGCGATCGCGGCAATTCCTGCCAGGCAACCCGCTCAAACCCAAATCGCTGATAGAACTGGGCCAGTTGGTGACCCAGACACTCCAGATAAAGTGGCTGAGTCGCCTGCTGAATCAGGTGCCTGGTTAAGTGTGATCCCAATCCACTCCCTCGCCAATTGCGGGCTACCACTAAACTGCCAAGCTCCTGGGCCCCCGCAAACGATCGCAGTTGACCACAGGCAATCACCCTTCCCTCACACTCAACCACCCAAAACTGAGACCAGCGTAGCTGAGTTGGGTCAAGCCTGGCAGCCAGTACCAGCTTGCGAATTGTCCATTGGTCCTGGCTGCAGGCTGGACGAATCATGCAATTTGCTGGAAGGGAAGATTGATCAACCATATGGCGGCTTGCAAATGTATTGCGCCTAAATTTGCATCTACCAGTATAAAAATACCACGTTAGGATCATGACGACCCTATCCGAAACGTGGTAACAGTTTAAGGCAATACTCAGTTCTAAAGCTTTTTCAGATAGGGTTTAAACACTTACCCAAGAATCTATGGCGATCAGCACTCAGGCTAAAATCGACAAGCTTTTTGGATAGCGTCTAACTCGACTGACAACTTACAATCACTTCCGGAATGTCTTCCATCGCGTTTGAGGTTTTGTTCATTTTTCTCTTAATTATTGCCAACGGCGTGTTTGCAATGTCAGAGATTGCCGTTGTATCAGCCCGAAAAATTCGACTCGAACAATGGGCCAAACGGGGTAACACTAAAGCACGAGCTGCATTAAAGCTGGTCAATTCACCCAATAATTTTCTGTCCACCGTTCAGATTGGCATCACCCTCATCGGCATCTTGAGCGGAGCGATCGGCGGAGCCACAATTGCCCTGAGATTAAAGACATTCCTGGATTCTGTTCCCCCGCTCAATGTTTACAGTGAAGCCATCAGCATTGGCATCGTCGTTTCAGTGATCACTTACTTATCGCTTGTCGTCGGCGAACTGGTTCCCAAACGCCTGGCAATGCACAATCCTGAGCAGATTGCCTGCTCAGTCGCCGCACCGATGCGGACATTATCTCGAATCACCGCTCCCGTCGTGTATCTGCTAACTACATCAACCGATTGGCTCCTCAAGCTGCTTGGCATCCGAGCTACCGAAGCAGACCTCGTGACTGAAGAGGAAATCAAAGTGTTGATCGAGCAAGGCACCCAAGCGGGCATGTTTGAAGAAACTGAGCAAGAGATTGTCTCGCGAGTATTTCGGCTGGCGATCGCCCGGTTAAATCCCTGATGACCCCGCGCACCAGTATTACCTGGCTGGATATCGATGCACCACCAGACGAGACGCAGCAAGAGGTTTTTGAGCATACCCATTCCCGGTATCCGGTTGGACAAGGCAGCCTTGATAACTGCCTGGGAATTGTTCGCGCCAAAGACCTGTTATCGTCCTACCTGGCAGGACAGGGGATTGATCTGCAGGCACACCTGCACCCCCCCCTATTCGTCGCCGAAAATACCCGTGCACTCAAGGTGCTAGAAACCTTCCGCGAGTCGGGAACCCATATTGCTCTAGTAACGGATGAATACGGCGGTATCGAAGGATTGTTGACGTTAAACGACCTGGTGGAAGCCATCGTGGGGGAACTCCCGTCTGCAGAGCACCCAGAAGATCCGCAAATTGTCCAGCGTGAGGATGGATCCTGGTTGGTGGATGGACTGCTTTCGGTTGACGAACTGAAAGAGTTGCTAGAACGAGAAGAATTGCCCAGTGAGGAAAAAGGACACTACCGAACAATGGGTGGGCTAATGATGTCCTTCTTGGGGCGGGTTCCATCCGCAGGCGACCACTTTGAGTGGGACGGCTTTCGCTTTGAAGTCATGGACATGGACGGAACACGGGTTGACAAGGTTTTAGTGATGCAGATTCCGGTAAACAATGGACTTTCAAGCATTTGATCTGCAGTACACACTCCGATGTAACAATATTGAGACTGATTCTCTAGCGGTATCCATCGCAAACCTCGGAGGTTTTAACCCAGAATCAAGCATCTGACCAGCGTATGTGACTTAAACCTCCGAGGTTTTGGTCAAGATGCATCAGTCCTAACCTAACAATCAAGGTTCCAAAGCGTAGACCGAGTGGTATTGCATAACCACGAATGATACACTTGAATACATATCTTTAGTGTGTATTCACATGGCACATCATCGAATTAACATCACGCTTCCGGCTGAAACACTACAACAGCTTGATGAACTTGTACCAAAGGGCGATCGCAGTCGTTTTATCCATGCTGCCATTCAGTCCTATATTGCCCACATTCAGAAAGAGAACCTGCGACAACAGCTAAAAGAAGGCGCGATTCAGCGTGCTGAACGCGATCGCCAGTTAACGGACGACTGGTTCGCGCTTGAGGAAGAAGCATGGCAGCAAAACGCAAATTAGCACAGCCTAAACGTGGAGAGATTTATCTTGTTAGCTTTGACCCAACTGTAGGGGCTGAGATTCAAAAACGCGCCCTGCTTTGGTCTTGCAGAACGATGTTGCCAATGAATTCAGTCCGATTACAATTGTTGCTGCTATTACCTCCCAATTTGATGACAGACTGTATCCAACCGAAGTACTGATTCAGTCCCCTGAAGGTGGACTTACGGTTAGCTCAGTCGTCTTACTCAATCAAATTCGTTCTATTGATAAACAGCGACTGATAAAGAGTCTTGGCAAGCTGACAGACGAAACGATGATTCAGGTAGACCAGGCCATTCAAATTAGCCTGGGGCTGATTGAAATTTAACTCATGCTTATGGAACTGTTCACGGGTTAGCGAGATTTGAGATCAGAAATGGCGTTGCGGGTCATGGCGGCGATCGCCTGATCCGTTGCTTTGGGCAGGTGGTAGTACTTGCCGCCAGAGTGCTTTGCCAGCTCTTTGGCAAATCCGGTGGAAATGAATTTGTTTTCCGTATCAATCACCAGTAGCTGGAAGCCGATCGCTCGAATTTTGGCCGCAATATCCAGCAATTCCGCTTTAATGTCAGGCTTTTCACCGTCCAGGATGGGTTCACCGAGCGATCGCGCCAGTGGAATGTTGCCCCGCCCATCCGTAATCGCCACAATCACGACTTGTCCGATATCCCCAGACTGTTGAGCATTCGTCCCCACCCGCACTGCTTGCGTCAACCCATGCGCCAGTGGCGATCCCCCGCCACAGGGCAGCCGATCCATCCGGCGTTTGGCCGCTTCAATCGATCGCGTCGGCGGCAACAGCACTTCTGCTTTTTCTCCTCGGAAGGGAATCAGGGCTACCTGGTCGCGATTCTGATACGCTTCCGTCAGCAGCCGCAACACTGCCCCCTTCGCCGACTGCATTCGGTTCAGTGCCATTGATCCCGATGCATCCACGACAAAGACCACCAGTGCTCCAGCCTTGCGTGCCAGGCGTTTAGCCCGGATGTCAGACTGTTCAACGAAGACACGTTTACGTGGGAGTGAGGACTGAGGATTGAGGACTGAGGACTGAGGGGTTTTGAATTGCTCCCCATCTCCCCATCTCCCGTTCGGCTGACGCTCAGGGAAGCCCAGCTCCCTATCTCCGCCCCCCGCTCTCTGTCTTCGCGATTTCTGGTACGGTGCGGCTGCTCGTAAGGTCGCATCCACAGCAATGCGGCGAACGGCACCCTTCGGTATAAACGGCTTGATATAGCGTCCCCGGTCTTCCGAGAAGATCAGGGTACGGCTGCCAGATTTTCCGTGACGAGTTGCCATTTGGGCAAAATAAAGCACCTCTGGATCTAAAATCACCCCTTCAGGATCGAAGACAAACTCTTCGGGAATGGTGGTTTGCTCCTGGTCCGGTTCGCTGGTGTCTTCGTCCTCCTTTTCCTCATCTAGGTCTTGTTCTTGCTCAGACTGATCCTGGGGTGGGGGTGGCGGCGGTGCTTCCTCTGGCGGCGGTGGAATCATGATCGCGCGCGGCACGATCACCAGTTCAACTGCGCAGCGCAAATCCTCAGAGATAACTTCGGTGCGCCCCTCCAAGGCCGCATGAGCTTTGGCAACCCGAACGGCAAACAGCTCGGCACGGTGTCCCTGCACACTGCCACGAATCGCTTCTTCTACCAGGTACGCCACCTGCTCTGGTTTGATCTGGACATCCTTGAGCCATTCCCGCGCCAGGATAATCTGAGTTTTCAGCAAGTCAATATCCTCAGCGTACTGCTTGAGAAATTCTTGCGGAGAATCCGCGTAACAGGTGGCTTGCTCAACGGCTTGAACGCGATCGTCCAGACCCAATACCCTATCTGCCGAAAGGGCGATCGCAATCCGATCCAGCAGATGATTGCGCAAATCCCCTTCATCGGGATTGTAGGTTGCAATCAGCAGCGGCTTGCAGGGATGCTGAAAGCTGATCCCTTCTCGCTCAATCTGATTTCGCCCCTCTGTCAGTACCGTCAACAGCAAATTCGCAATCTGGTCTTCCAGCAGATTAATCTCATCCACATACAGCACTCCCCGATGCGCTTCTGCCAGCAACCCAGGCTGAAAAACCGTTTCCCCTCGCTTGATAGACTGGCTCACATCCACCGATCCCAGGAGCCGATCTTCCGTCACACCTAATGGAATCTGGATAAATGGAGCAGGAATAATTTCGGTAGGGAGATTGAAGATTGAAGATTGAAGATTGGAGATTGGAGATTGGAGATTGGAGATTGAAGATTGGGAATTCTCCGCGTCCTCCTCTACCTCTTTCTCTCCCTGTCCCCCATTTGCCATTCGCCATTCGCCATTCGCCATTCCCTTAATCGTTTCGTCGTCCCACTCTTCCGGCAAATTTGGGTCACAGTTGAGTGAACCTTTGACAATTTCAATGGGAGGCAGCAGAGCGTAGAGCGATCGCGCCATCACAGATTTTGCGGTTCCGCGTCGTCCGGCGATCACGACGCCGCCCAAACCTGGATCGACGGCTGCCAATAGTAACGCCAGCTTGATCGCTTCCTGTCCAACAACAGCAGCAAGGGGAAAGGCGATCGGGGTTGATGGGCTAAGGGTGGGCATAACTTTGACTCTGACGCGCTCCGGATCTCAGCATAGCAAGATCTAAGGAATACAGAATTTAGGAGCCAGGAGAGAGGCTGAATTCTGTATTCTGACTCCTGACTCCTGCACTACCCAAATGTCCCGGCTTAAACCAGTAGCCGTTGTTCAAATGGAAGCGATTACACGACAAGAGTAGTTAGAGCGGCGACAGGCAAGCCTGACCTTTAGGTTGTTAATTGTTGGTGGTTGGGCGAATCAAGACGACTGGGGTTTGTTCGTCGGCGTTTTCCGGCTGGGTTTTTTCTGAGAGCCTGTTTTAGCAAGGGTACAGAGGCATCAGAGGTGGCTGCCAGGATTTTTACGGCTCCCAGGTCGTTGACATCGACGATCGCCGCTGCCAATCCAGTTTCCTGTTTAATCTGCTCGACGACGCGTTGGGGATTTTCGGGGCCCAGCACGATGAATTGGTCGAAGGGTGGTAGGGTTCCAGTGACATCATCGATTAGCCGTGCTTGCTCTCCAGCGAGCTGGTAGAAGACACCGGGTCTACGGAAGAGTTTGGCGATCGCGCCAACAAAAATGCAACTAATACCCGCACTGAACCCACAACATCAATTAAGGATTGCATTCCACACGCAGTCGCCAAACTGGAGGTCGGCAAGAACAAATAACACAGCCGTTTGGCAACCCAGCCGGGTTTAATCTCACTGGGATCTCGGAAACGCCCTTGCATGATAGCGATTGGGCTTTCTCCAATCGTCACAATGTCTCCTGGCTTCGCATGGGGTTGCACATAGCGCTTGACAACCTCGGCCGGTTCGTCGAGTTCCGTCAACAGATGCGTCCGAATTGGCAGCACGTCTGCATTTATCGTCGATCGCCAGCTCTGAGAATCCTCCGGAGTGGGAAACTGAAATGGCACCACCACATGCCGCACCTTGGGAATCCGTCCTTGTGGTCCGTAGGTCAAGTAATGCAGCTGAATCCAGGCAGTCTTTAGCTGGCTGAGGTCTGTGCCTTGAATGTCTACCTGAACTTCCAATCGAGTGCGCTTGCCAATCTTGACAATGTAGGCAAACCAGTAGTCATCGAGACGGGCAGACGCATCCGGGTGATGGGCAATGATCCGCGCTTTCCAGGTGATACCGTCCAAACTGCCATTGGAAAACAGCTTCACGGCCACCTGCACATCTGGCACCATAATTTCCAGCCGCTGGGTGCGGTTAATCAACTCCATCTCGCCAACGAGCAAATACCGCTGAGGTTCTTCCACCTTGAGCTGCCAATTGCCGACTGTTGCGTCCAACTTGTTGCCAGGACGACGACGGTACTGCACTTCCAAGCCCAGAAGATACAGCCCAATGATCAGAATGCCTGTTGCCAAACTAATTGCGAGAAGTTGGAGAAGCACGAGTACCTCTGTGAAGTGGGAGAGATGGGGAGATGGGGAGGTGAGGGAGGTGAGGGAGGTGGAGATGCAAAGGAGGACACGGAGACGCGGAGAGGTGGAGATGCGGAGAATTTCCAATCTGCAATCTAAAATCTGCAATCTACAATCCTTAGCTCCCAGTTCCTAAGATTTCGTCATCTTCTGAAAAGTCTACCTCTGCTTTGTCTCGACCCGATGCGAGGTAGTCGTTCTCGAAGGAGTCCCGGAGTCCGGTGACTAAATCAAATTCGGGATGCCAGTAGAGTTCGCTGGTGGCTTTTTGAATGGAGGTGAAGAAGTGCTGCGATCGCAGTGGAAAGGCTTTGCGCTTGCCAAAGTCAAATTTCTTAGGGTCGTAGTGGACAATCTGGAGAGCATCGGGGGACTTGCCAGCGGCTTGAACACAGGCACGCGCGAGGCCATTGAAGGTGACGACGCGATCGCCCGACACATTGTAAATCTGTCCAATGGCTCTACGATTGCCTAACACGTTCACCATCGCCTGCGCCAAGTCTTTTACATGTCCCAGTTGAGTGATGTGCAAGCCGTTACCAGGAATGGGGACGGGGCGATCGCGAACGATGCGGTCAAAAAACCAGGCTTCCAGGTCATTGTAGTTCTGGGGACCGTAGATGTAGGTGGGACGGATGGTGGTGAAAGGGATGCCTTGTTCAGCCAGGTCACTTTCGGTATCGTGCTTGCCCTTGTGGCGACTTTTGGGATCAATTGGGTCGCCTTCAACGTGCGGCATTTGGTCGGACTTCAGGTACACCCCTGCTGAACTCATGTAAACGAAGTGTTTCACCCGGTCTTTGAAGATTTCTGCCAGAGGCTGGGTATCGCTGAGTTCTCGCCCGTTGTTGTCAAAAATGGCATCGAATTCTTGATTGTCCAGCTTCTCTTTAAGTTGATCGGGATCCGTGCGATCGCCCTGAATTTGCTCTATCCCTGCAACGGGTGCAGGCTTATTGCCCCGGTTGAAGAGCACAACGTCGTGTTCCTGCTCATACAACAACCGCGCCAGATACACTCCGATAAACCGAGTCCCACCCATGATTAAAATTCGCATCGCTCTACCATCCAACGGCAATGATTCCTTATCTTAGGATGGAAGGTTACTTTGGCAAGGGCGATAAGCGTCAGAGTGGAGTAAACGAAAAAAGGCGAGGGGTTGTCATCTGAAGCAAACCGATAACCTTCGCTACACTGCGTTACGCTCAGCATGACAGCAGCAATTTCGATCGCGGCAAATTTCATTTGCCTCTTAGTACCCTTTGCCTTTTGACCGAAAAGAATTGTGTTCTGTCCTGATACCTGCACCGGTCAGTTGTAGAGAGAGAAACAGCTTCAGGGGTGCGACTCAAACCTATTTGTGTATTTTTGATGCAAAACTGCACAAAATTGCACATCTTTGATTCTTGTGATAACATCCTTTGCAAGAATAAACCAGATCTCCAACGTGTGTTTCTGCGAGTCTCTTAAGTTGAAGAGACGACCTGAAGCTTTAGAGGCACGACTTTGGCAACATTTGAGGCAAATAGGCTTACAGGTTTGACTCAGTCAGGGAGCATTTATACTGGCAAAAATTTTCAGCCAGTCGTTGAATTGAGCATCTATCCGAAGCACCCAATTTTTACGCATTCAGGGTGTTTAAGGGGTGTCAGGCACTATAGATTGAGTCATCTAAAGACGGTTACGAGATTGTCGCAGATTCTTATCAAGCGATCGCCTTTGTCGGCAACGGCTATGTAAAGTAGTGTTATCTGAGGAGTTCAAATCATGACGATAGCTGAAATTAAGCAAGCAATCGCCCGCCATCAGCAGTCTTTGAAGGAGGCTCCAGAAGGAGCTGAAACTCCCGAGCGTTGGGAGCATTTAGGCGCGATCGCGGCGTTGGAAACCCATTTGGAAGAGCAATTGGTTGTGGAAGTTGAGGAGAATGTAGACTCCTCCTTGAGCCAAGAGCAGGAGTAATGCAGCGTATAAGAGCTGTTGTGAGAAGACTTTATAGCCGAAGCTTCGTACCTCTTTTAATCTTTCCATCACACTGGTTCAACCGCCAAAGCGTCTAGAATGTTAGGGTGAGATTTTGTTTCAACCCTATTCAAGGCTGTATGTCAGCTTCCTCAGCAATGACTCGAGTTCTTCCTCAAAACACCAATATTCTGATTCGCCCCGTTCAGTATGGTGACCTGGAGGCGGTCAATCGCTTTTGCATTGAGTCCTCTGAGGAAGACGGCTTGCAGTTCTCAATTAATCCAGACAAGCCCTTGAGACCTCTGCGCCTCTGGTATGGACCGTTGAGATTTTTGAGTGCCCTGCTGAGACGCCCTCATTTGTTTGGCGCATACCAGACAGAGCACGATAACAAGCTGCTAGGAATTATTCAGATTTCGCCGTTCAATCGCACCCGGAGCACTTGGCGAGTCGATCGCGTTGCAGCGGTTGGAGAGGCGTTAGAACGGAAAGAATCAGCCCGTTCTGAAGCGGCGATCGCTCCTTCCGAAACACCATCTGAACCTCAAAAACCACCGGCTCAGTCAACCCTTAGCGACGTTGGCTCCCTACTCTTGCGCTATTGCTTTGAGACCATCTGGGAAGCTCGCACCTGGCTGATCGAACTGAATGTGAATGACAAGGACTTGATGGCGCTTTATCGGCAAAACGGGTTTCAACCCCTGGCAAACATGACCTACTGGGAAATTACGCCTGGACTACTTCAAGATCTCACCGAACAGCGGGAACCCGATTTGCCTAACCTGCTGCCTGTCAGTAATGCCGATGCCCAACTGCTGTACCAGTTGGATACCATGTCCATGCCGCGCTCGTGCGTCAAGTTTTTGATCGCCACATCTCCGACTTTAAGATTGGTCTGTTCGGCTCTGTGATGCAAGGGCTGAGGAACTGGTTAAACCATCTTGAAGTTGTCAGCGGATACGTGTTTGAGCCGCAACGCAAAGCCGCGATCGGCTACTTCCAGATCCACCTATGCCGTGACGGTTCCCGCCCTCATCAGGCGCAACTCACCGTGAACCCAGCCTACACCTGGCTGTACCCCGAACTGATGTCTCAAATGGCACGCATTACCCAAGACTTGCCATCCCAGTCCCTCCAGCTTGCCTCCTCTGACTATCAACCTGAACGAGAGGAATACCTGGAGCATTTAGGAGCCAGCCGCATTGCTCACACGCTAATGATGTCGCGTTCGATTTGGCATAAGGTTCGGGAATCTAAACTTGCGGCGTTGGAAAATCTCCAGCTTCCTGAAGTCTTACAGGGATTACAGCCAGCTCGTAAGCAACCGATTCCTAGTCGTATTTCCGTACTGCGTTCTGTGAGCCGTTCACCCCAAGAACAGTCCAAAACCGATGCCAACTCATCTAACCGGCAACCCAACCCGCTCCCAAAATCCTCTCGCCACCCTCAATCAACGCTGAAGCGGTCTTCTAACACAGACTTCTCTGATCCTCCTCAAGAAGGGCCGTGCTGTTAAATGGTGACTAAATGCGAATCTCTGCCCTGGGACTTGACGTTGGGAAAAAGCGAATCGGTGTAGCAGGCTGTGACGGCACTGGACTGATTGCGTTTGGACTAACAACGATCGCACACAAATCGTTGAAAGGCACTCTGGCACAACTTCAACACATTGTCGAAGAACGTCACGTTCAGCTCTTAATCGTCGGGTTACCTTACTCAATGGATGGGACGTTAGGGTTCCAGGCTCGTCAGGTACAGAAGTTTGCAGAAACGGCTGCGGCTGCCTTGAACCTGCCTCTAGAGTACGTTGATGAGCGTTTAACCTCGTTTCAAGCAGAACAACTTCTTCAAGCAGAGGGAATCTCTCCCAGTCGTCATAAAGGACTAATTGACCAGAAAGCAGCGTCCATAATTCTGCAACAATGGCTAGATGAACAGCGTGCCCAGAAAACTCAATCCTCTGAACACGATAGAAATTTAGAATTCACCTAAAAACATTGCAGAAATCAACAAATTGGAAACAGACTTTGGCAGAATGCTTTGTGAGCGCTAATGGATGAGGAGATTCCGCAATGGACGAAGAAGATATCCGAATAAACGGCGAACAGATTGATGGCGAAACGGTAATATTGACCGATGAAGTTGGGCGAACGATCGCCTGCGCCGTTGAGCGCTTCCTGGAAGTAGAGGAGCAGGAGTACGCATTGCTGATTCCTGTCGATGCACCCGTCGAGATTTTTGTCTGGCAGGGGGAAGACGATGAGGATGAGGAGGCAATTCCTGTTGAGGATGAGGAGGAAATCGGCATTCTTTTCCCGATCGCGAAAGCTGTTTTGGAAGAACAAAACCTGACGCTCAAACGCACCGCGATCGTCCTCACAGTTGAAGGCGATTTACCGGATTTGGACGAAGAGGACGATTTTGCCGAAGTATCACCCAATGGTGAAGACGATATTGAAGAACTCCAGTTTTTGGCTAGCTTTTACCACGAGGAACAGGAGTTTGCAATTTATGCCCCCCTGGATCCCTTCTTCATCCTGGTGCGGATGGACGAAGCCAATCAGCCTCACTTGCTCTCGCCGGAAGAACTCAAGAAGCTGGAGCCAATGCTGTCGATGATTGAAGATCAACTACTGGACGATTTTGAGGACTAGAGAACTTACTGGTGCCAATGTAGACCGTGTTCTATGGCTAAAGGATTTTTTTCAAAACGATCCATAGGGCTGGCTCTAGTCCTGGCAGTGTTGGGGTTTTTCTCCTGGCGGGGCTGGAATTGGTGGGCTTGGGCAACGGCTCCCTCTACTCTGTCGATCACTGCGTCTACGACCCAACAACTCGTGAATCTGCGAATTCCTCCAGGCACTTCTGCCCAGGAAATTGGTCAGGAATTGGAGATGATGGGTTTGATTCGCTCGGCTAATGCCTGGAGCCTGTGGGCCCGTTGGCTGATGTTGAACGATCCAAACGGTGGATTTCGGGCAGGGACTTACCAGCTCTCTCGCCGTCAATCCCTGCAAGACATTGCTGCCAAAATTTGGACTGGGGATACCGTGCAACTCAGCTTCACGATTCCAGAGGGCTGGTCGATGCGGCAAATGGCACGCTACTTTGAACAGCAGCAATTCTTTTCCGCACAAGAGTTTTTTGCCGCGGCTGATCGCGTTTCGCTTGCCGAATACCCCTGGTTGCCCACCAATTTGCCTGCTGACTCATCACGTCTGGAGGGATTTTTGTATCCAGACACGTACCAGATTTCGGAACCCCCAATTCAGCCTGAAGCGATTCTCAAGCAAATGCTGAATCGATTTGAGCAGGTTGCCCTTCCCCTGTATCAACAGCGAGGACGAACAACTCTCAATCTTGCTGAATGGGTTACCTTAGCCAGCATTGTGGAGAAGGAGGCAGTGGTTCCCCAGGAACGTTCTCGGATTGCAGGCGTCTTTCTAAATCGATTGATCAAAAACATCCCTTTGGGTGCCGACCCAACCGTTGAGTATGCCTTGGGGATTCAGCAGACTCCCGATCGCCCCCTCACCCTTAAAGACGTACAAACTGACTCTCCTTACAACACCTATTTGCATCCCGGTTTACCTCCAACCGCGATCGCGAGTCCAGGTAAGGCCAGCTTAGAGGCAGTGCTCAGTCCAGAAAACACAGATTATCTGTATTTTGTTGCACGATACGATGGAACCCATGTCTTCAGTCGAACCCTAGTCGAACATCAAGCTGCACAGTCAGCGATTCGGGATCAGCGTGATGCCTCAAAATCCTTGGATAAATGAGGTAAACCGACAAGCCAGGTACAACGGTTTAACCTCAACCGTGTGATCCGCAGCAACCCCTTACCCTTTTTAACCTCTACCCTCTACCCCTCTCGCCTCTCAAACCCGCTCACGCCCACTCAACTAACCCCCTTTTTATGTGTGGCAAACTCCTACAACCCGATCTAATCCTGCACGGAACCGTCCTCAGCCTGACTCCCGATATGATCAAGGAATATCATTTGAAGGGATTGGTGCTGGACGTGGATGAAACGCTGGTGCCGTTTCGGGCGGCTCAGGTTTCTGAGGAATTGCTGCCCTGGGTGCAAGAAATCCAGCAGCTTGCCACGCTCTGGCTGGTGAGCAACAACATCAGCGAAGCCCGGATTCGACGCATCGCTAAAACGCTGGATTTACCCTATATTTCTGGTGCGGGAAAACCCTCTCGCCGCAAGGTCAGGCGTGCGGTTGACGCGATGGGCTTACCCGTAGAGCAGGTGGGGATGGTGGGCGATCGCCTATTTACAGACGTTCTTGCTGGGAATCGGTTGGGACTGTTTACAATTCTGGTTGAGCCAATGGTTCATCCCAATCAGACCGTTCGTCACTCCTCGCTTCATGCTTTAGAGGTGTGGGTATCCCAACTATTTGGAGCATCCTTTGCCCCCAATAAGGTCAAGGTGAAATAGATCGTTACAAAAAGCCAACAAACCTTAGATTTGAAAATATAAAGAAAACATTATGAAAAAATCGAATTCTCAGTATTTCTGGCATTCTATATACAGTTCAAATGGGGTCAGCTTAATAAAGACCCTAATCTTAAATCCCATAAATACTTGCATAAAGCGCTGATCCCCAGAAATAGGGGTTGGCGCTTTATCGTTGAGAGAGGATTTTAGGATTGTAGATTTTAGATTGCAGATTTTTAGATTGGAAACCCTTTCAGCCTTTTCCTCTCCTTACCTCTACCCATCTGATTTTTACCGGCCACACCTGATGCAGGTTGAAACCGCCACCAGCAAGCAATTTTCAATCTACAATCTATAATCTGTATTCATCTCTCAATGCCTCAAACTCTTGTTGTCAAGATTGGCACCTCCAGCTTAACCCAGCCTGAAACTGGGAGTCTTGCTCTTTCGACGATCGCTAGCCTGGTTGAAACCCTCAGCCGCCTCTGTCAGCAAGGGCATCGTGTCGTTTTGGTATCTTCTGGTGCGGTTGGGGTTGGCTGTACCCGTTTAGGCTTAACCGAACGCCCGCGAACCATTGCCCTGAAGCAGGCGGTAGCGGCCGTGGGGCAAGGGCGGTTGATCCGCGTCTACGATGACCTGTTTACAGCCCTACAACAACCGATTGCGCAGGTGCTCTTAACTCGCGGCGATTTAGTGCGACGCAGCAGCTACCTGAACGTGGAACGCACCTTCCAGGAGCTATTGCGGCTAGGCGTCATTCCCATCGTGAATGAGAATGATACTGTTGCCGTTGATGAGCTGAAATTTGGGGACAACGATACCCTTTCAGCGCTCGTTGCCAGTTTGGTGCGAGCCGATTGGCTGTTTTTGCTAACCGATGTAGACCGTCTTTACTCCGCCGACCCACGCCGTGATTTAAATGCCCAACCCATTTCGTTGGTGAGCCATCTGGATGAGCTGAAGGAACTGCAGGTGCAGGTGGGCGATCGCGGCTCTAGTTGGGGAACGGGTGGGATGACTACTAAAATCTCAGCCGCCCAGATTGCAACCAGTGCGAGTGTGCGAACCGTTATTACCGAGGGACGCTTTCCGCAAAACATTGAAAGGGTTCTGCAAGGGGAGGCGATCGGTACCCAGTTTGAACCGCAGCCCAAACCCGTTAGTGCCCGCAAGCGCTGGATTGCCTATGGGTTGGTTCCCGCTGGAAAGCTTTACCTGGATGATGGAGCTGTACACGCCATTCGCGACGCGGGTAAATCCCTCCTGGCGGCTGGGATTGTCGCTGTTGAGGGTGATTTTGAAAGTCAAGACGCGATCGTGCTGTGCGATCGTAGCGGACATGAGATTGCCAGAGGACTGGTTAACTACAGCAGCATCGAACTGCAAAAAGTGCGGGGTCACCAATCCGAGCAAATTGAATCGATCCTTGGCTACCCTTGCCCCGAAACCGTTGTGCATCGGGATAATCTCGCACTCAGTATCTAATCGTCTACGTTGCGACCCCTAAGGCGATTTCTGAATTCGTAATTCGCCATTCTCCTACGATCGCCCCCGCTCTCCAACAACCATCCGTTGGGTGGCTGATTGAGCAATTGGCTTGCGACGGGTGGCTGAGTAGTCAGTGGACTGGGTTGACTTGGGTGTCAGGCTCTCCAAGCTCAACCGATAGCCAACATTCCGAACAGTTTGAATCAGACTAGGCTGCCGGGGATCGGTTTCTACCTTCTTGCGCAGCGATAGGACATGAGTATCAACGGTGCGGGGATTATCAATTTCGTCGGGCCACGCTCGTCGCAGTAGCTCTGAGCGACTGAGAGGCAATCCACCAGCTTGTGCCAGAACATAGAGAAGGCTAAATTCTTGTGGCGTCAGTTCAACAAGGTCGCCCCTAAAGCGCACCCGTCGATGAACCAGGTCAATCTTAAGATCACCGCACTCCAACGATGCAGGAGGAGGCATGGCTACCCGACGCCGAGTCAAAGCCTCTACTCTGGCTAGAAACTCCTGCATCCCAAAAGGCTTTGTTAGATAATCATCTGCCCCTGCCCGCAACCCTTCAACAATATCCGCTTCAGTGTTGCGGGCAGACAACATCAAAATCAGTGACTGCTGTTGCCCTAACCAACGACAAAACTCAATCCCATTCCCATCCGGCAACTCAGAATCTAAAATCACCAGGGTTGGCTGGCGATGCTGAAACACGTCCATCGCCTGATGAATATCAGCCGACTGGTAGACCGTGTAGCCAGCCTGTTGGAGGTGCCAGCCTAGCAGCGATCGCAAATGGGGATTACCTTCGACAATCTGAATACAAGAAGCTGGCACGGAGGCTCGATTTCCTGCGCATTAATCAGTCTGACTTTAACAGAGCACCTAATTTACATTTGTAATCATCGTTACTCAGACAGGAGTAACAACAGGATTCAAATCCGCCACTACCCAGTACTCAACCCACTACCCAGTCATTTGATGAAAGAATGTCTAAAGGAAACCAGACATGCTAATCTCTTGCAAATAGAGGTTTACAAATAGATTACTTTCTGCAAAGACTGTTTGAAGTAGAAGAACTTGCTTCATTAAAGTTAAGATAGAGTTAGCTGCTTCTAAAGACACTGCAAGCAAACTATTGTTTGGAAGCTGTCTTGGAGATGAGGGCACGGGTATCAAACTTTTGCTCTTCCTGCATTGAAGACCGGATTATGCTGCAAGACACTCAAACCATCCGCTATTATCAAAGGCTAACTGATTCTATAACTGACCTTTGGAGTCGAGGCTATCGTTTTGATGACTTGCGACTCTACATTGATGGCTACCTTGCTGCTCTGCGGCACACAAATAGCCTTGAGGCGTATTTAATCCACCGCTTAGAGGAAGAAATCACCCGTTACCTGTACGACCCTTCCAATTTCGAGAATTCAGAGTCTGGCTCAGGCTATTTCTAGGCCTTGTTAAGACGATCAACATGAAAATTGTCCTGCTTCAGATCCCTTAAGCAGCAAAGTTGTGGCATTTCAAGCCTTCGGTATATGAGCAGATGCAAGTCTGTCTCAGGGCTAGAGTTTTGGGCAATCTCTGCAGAGATGCCTGATAGAACTCGTTCCGTACTAACCAAACTAAACCGCGTCCATCTCGGGATCTGTAGCTTTCCCTTAAGAAAAACTTCAGGTCTGGATGTGGACAGGGTTTAATTTATTTCTGCCAATTTGGACTACGACGCCAGGGCAACTTCAACTATTTGCTGAAGCTCGCCATTTTGGTACATTTGAATCATGATATCCGAGCCACCAACGAATTCGCCATTGATATAAACCTGTGGAATCGTTGGCCAATTTGAATATTCTTTAATTCCCTGACGGATCTCAGAATCTTCGAGCACATCCACTGTCTCATAGGGGGCACCCAACACATTCAGAATCTGGACAACGTTGTTGGAGAAGCCACACTGGGGCATTAGCTTATTGCCCTTCATGAAGACCATGATCTTGTTCTGCTGAACCAGGTTGTCAATCCGCTCTTTAGTCTCTGGAGTCATAGGTTTGCCTGCTGTGTATTATTGTGAGTATGAATTAAATTCTGAGGAAGCCGATACGCGCGATCGCCTAAACAGCCTGACCAACAGACTCCCATGCCTGGGGAGTGAACGTCTTCACTGCCATTGCGTGAATTGCCCCCGTCAGTATTTCGTTCTGAATAGCTCGATACACGAGCTGGTGTTGCTGAACCAGCCGTTTTCCTTCAAACAACGGGGAGACCACGATTACTTCGTAGTGCTCTCCATCATTGGTCAGAACGCGAACCTGAGCATCTGGTATCTCAACCTTGATCATGGCTTCAACCTGATCGGGGCTAATCATTCATCCTCCTAACCCTGCGTCTAGTATCTAAGTCTAGTTTAACGATTTAAGAAAATCAGGGCGATCGCGCCTCATCGACTACTTCTTATTCATTGGGGACGCTGGTTGCTTTTTACCTGGCGATGCTGGTTGAGTTAGTTGGTCGGCACGAGTACCCGTAGGCTGGTCGGCACGAGTACCCGTAGGTTGATCAGCGCGAGGACGGGGATATTGGGAGTCCACAAAGCCCAGTTCAAACAATTGCTGATATGCCTTCTTACCCAGATCGCGAGTGGGTTGTTGACTCCGGATGATTTGAATCAGGAGCGGCACGGCTAGTTCTGGCTGATTCTGGGCACGATGTACCAGAGCCAACTGGTAGGTTGCTTCATCGCGCATCTGAGCAGTTTCAAGGGCTTTACGACGATTACTGTCCGCAATCCGGTTGTCAATGCCTGAGAAGCTGCTGACCAGATCTTGATAGAAGTTGGAGAGCTGGTTAAAAACCTGGCGGGCGTCTTGAAGCTTTTTGGTCGCCAGGCTGTAGTTTTGAGCAGAGACAGCGCTACTGGCCTCTTGCATCAAACGCTGCCCACCGGTTTGACTCAGAATGCCAGTTTCTTGGCTGGTAGGACGCACAACATTTGGGTTGTTGGGATCGATCGGCTGTGCTTGATTTGGCCCAGTTGGCAGCTCTTGAGCGACAGTGCTCATGGGCTTCAGCAGCACAGAAGCGGTTAAAAGCAACAGAGAAGCGAGACCTGTTGTGCAGAAACGGTTCATTCCAGAGAGTTTCATGGGCAACGTTGCTTAGGAAACGGGATAAATGGGACTAACGTATACTATCACTGCCGATCGCTCAACGTCGAAGTACCTATTGGGATTATGCAGGTTATCGGTCATGGGTCATGGGTCGTTGGTCATTGACGCGATGTGCACTTGCATCATGGGAAGGATTGATTGCTCGTGGAGAGGGCATCTTGCCTGCTCAAATTGGGCGGACAAGATGTCCACCCCACCAGGATTTGTTGAAAGGCGCACATTGCGTAATTGGTAATTGGTAATCGGACATTCAGCCAATTACCCACTACCGACTAAGGCGATTTCTGAGAAAGATTTTACCCCTGGAGGAACGAACGGCCGTTCGTCTTTACCAGGATTTTTTGGTAGTTTCTTTCCTGGAAATCTCCTAAGTAGCCAGGCTTAATTAAATGTAGGATGGGTTACGCTATCGCTAACCCATGCTGGTGTTGGGTTGCACGGTGTTCAACCCAGTCATGGAAAAAGTCAAGTGTAGGCGAGACAATTTAGTGAGCGCCATTCGATGACCTCACGCTCAATCTTCAGCTTGGGGTTCAAACAGGATATTGGTTGATCGATTGCAGTGCATCCAATCCTTGAATCAAACCTGATGCAACAACCAGTCATTCGGGGTCACTGCCGTAACAGCGCCACCTGTTCGTTTTTCGTTGTCAGAGGTGCTGCGCCACCCACAACCTAACGTTGTTGTCATGGAACCCGAACCTGGGTTGAACCGTGGTCACAGCAGATGGAGGGTTGTCTGAGTCTTTCAAGCAAAGGGATGCTCAGTCTGTTCTCCTTTAACGAAACAACTTCATCAAAATGCCCAGGGGAGATGGGAGAATTGCTCCCTATTGGGCAGCGGTGGTATCCTCTGTCTGATAGAGCACCGGGTGGCGAAACGCCGCCCGGATGCGTCCAATCAACTTGCGGGCAACCGCCACAATCGCCCGTTTGCTGTCCCTGCGGGCACTGATCCGAGCAAAGCAGGCTTGCAAACTGGAGTCTTGCTCAATCGCTCGCCAGGCAATCTCAATCAAAACGCTGCGCAAATGGCGATTGCCCTGTTTGGTAATTGCTCCCCGCCGAGTCTGATCGCCGCTGGAATACTCCCCTGGCGTTAAACCGGTGTAACTGAACAACTGCCGTTCGTGATCAAACTGAGACAAATTCCCTAACTCGTTGGACAAGATCCGAGCACAAACCGCCCCAACCCCAGGAACCGAACGATAGGTCGCTTCATTTGGGTCTTGTTCCGCTTGCACACTCAGTTGCTGCTCCAAGTTAGCAATCTCGCTGTCCAAACTCCGCCACACCTGCTGATGGGCTTGCACTGCCGTTTGAAACTCCACACTCTCGCATTGCTCGAGCAATTGAGCCACCAGCTGATGACTCATGCGTCGGCGATCATCGACTCGAATCAAGCCAAACTGATACACATAGCCCGAAAATCCCGTTCGTATGCACTGTGAATCTCCGCTCCCGCAAACATCTGCTTCAATTGCTCTGCCAGTTTCACCGGGTTTGTCTCGGTTGTCCAGCGCTTAACTTCTTGCTGTTTCATCCGCACGGCGATGGTGTAGGTTCGTTTGTGTACATCAATCCCGACATAGATTGCTTCTCCAGCATATGATTGATTGGGTGTGGTGAGTTGCATAAAACTCCTCCTCGCTTGGGGTTTGCTGATTTCAAGCTTACGGTTGAGTTGCTCCACCTCACCCCCTTTTTCACCATAGGGACAACCTACAAGCATTTTCTATATTAATTGTCCCCTCCTGCTTATTTGCTATCAAGTCACTACTGTTTACTGATCACTGATTACTAGCAAGTTCGTAAGGGTAAGCACTATATGCCAACAATCCTGGCTGAAAACTTGAGTAAGGTGTACCCGGTAGCAGTGAAAGAACCGGGACTGAGAGGAACGGTGCGACATTTCCTGCGCCGCACCTACCGCGTGGTGAACGCGGTGCAGACTATTTCATTCCAAATTGAGCCAGGAGAAGTGGTGGGGTTTTTGGGAGCCAATGGAGCTGGTAAGACCACGACTCTGAAAATGCTCACCGGGTTAATTCATCCTTCGGAAGGAAGGATAACCGTGGCTGGACACATTCCCTTTCAGCGCAAACCGGCGTTTCTGAAAAAATTACGCTGGTGATGGGGCAGAAACAGCAGCTGATCTGGGATTTGCCAGCAATGGACTCGTTACGAATTAACGCAGCGGTGTATGGGATCAGCGATCGCGACTTTCACCAGCAAGTCGGCGAACTGACTGAAATGCTGACTCTGGAAGACAAACTTAACCAGCCCGTGCGTAAGCTCTCCCTGGGCGAACGCATGAAAGCGGAACTCTTAGCCGCCCTCATCCACCGTCCCCAAGTTCTGTTTCTAGACGAGCCGACGTTGGGGCTGGACGTGAATGCCCAGGTCAGCGTGCGAGAGTTTCTGCGCGAATACAATCAGCGCTACGATGCAACGGTCTTGCTCACCAGTCACTACATGGCAGACATCACGGCTCTCTGTCAGCGAGTGCTGGTCATTCACCAGGGACAGATGATCTACGACGGCAGCCTAGAGGGATTGGTCGATCGCTTTGCCCCCTGCCGGGAAGTTAAAGTCGAACTCGCCCATCCCTACCCGGCTGAAAAGCTGACTCTGTATGGAGACTTAGAAGCTGTTGAGGGAGCAATGGTGCGTTTCCTGGTACCGCAGGAGTTGTTGACCCGCACCGTCGCCAAAATTCTGTCCGAATTAGAGGTCACTGATCTGGCCGTCACCGAACCGCCGATTGAAGAAGTGATTGGTCGCGTGCTGCGATCGGGAGCTGTAGCATGAAGCGAATCCTCAGAATTGCGCAGGCGCTATTCACCGTCTACTACGCCTATATGGTGGAATACCGGGCCGAGCTGTTGCTCTGGGTGCTCTCCGGTTCCCTGCCGATTATTCTGATGGGGATCTGGATGCAGGCAGCTCAGAGTGGACAGTTTGCCCTGTCATCCCTGGAATTTACCCGATACTTTTTGGCAGCGTTCGTCGTGCGGCAGTTTACCGTCGTCTGGGTGATCTGGGAGTTTGAGCGCGAAATCGTCGAAGGCAAGCTCTCCTTTCGCCTCCTGCAACCCCTTGATCCCGTTTGGCACTATTTCGCCTCCCACTTTGCCGAACGATTTGCGCGGCTGCCATTTGCCTTCCTGCTGATCGCCCTCTTCTTTTGCTCTACCCCCAATCTTTCTGGATACCCAGCACTGGAACCCTGCTGCTGTCTCTGTTTCTAGTTTGTTGCGCCTTCGCCCTGCGCTTTCTGATGCAGTACACCTTATCGATGTTTGCCTTCTGGACAGAGCGTGCCAGCGCGTTGGAGCAGTTCTGGTTCCTGTTCTACCTGTTCTTGTCAGGGTTAATTGCTCCCCTGGAAGTGTTTCCGCCGATTGTGCGCGAAATTGCACTCTGGACTCCATTTCCCTATCTGATCCACTTTCCCGCCAGTGTGTTAGTGGGATTGCCGGTGGATTTGGGGCGGGGATTGCTGGTGATGCTGGGCTGGAGTGTGGTGCTCTACATCGCCTATCGCTGGTTGTGGCACAAGGGTTTGCGGCAGTATTCGGGAATGGGAGCATGAATTGACGAATGACAGATAGGGTATGAAACGATTCCGCCTCGCGCTGTCGTCAACACAACGGTTATCTCGCTTGTGGGACTGGCGAGTGCCTGTTCTGCTGATGATTCTGGGAGGCGCGTACCTGTTTGATCCACCGCTGTGGGATGCGATTTCAGTTAGCCCGCAGCGACGAGTGGAACCGCTCAAGCAACGAATTGCTGAGTTAGACAAACGCATCAAAGCCGCTCCAACTCCGTCAACCGCCGATCTCAAGGAGCTTGCCACTCTGGAAAAGGGACGGATTGACGCGGAACATACGATTCGGACTACCGCTGTGCAGGCGATCGCCGGTTTGTTCGTGGTCTTTACCGCTATTATTGGTTGGAAAAACCTGCAGGCCACCAACGAAAAGCAGATTGCCGAACGATTCAGCAAAGCGATCGAACAACTGGGCAACGACAACATCCACGTCCGCTTAGGCGGCATTTACGCCCTGGAGCAAATCACCAAAGACGACGAAGAACGCTACTACTGGCAGGTGCTGGAAACCCTGACTTCCTACGTGCGGGAGCGATCGCCTTGGCCACCCAAAACCCCCACCAAGCATTCATCGTTGGTTGAATCAGTCATGGCCGCAACTGAATCCAACAACGAGGACACCGTTCCTTCCCTGCCCACCGACATCCAAGCCGTCATGATCGTCCTGTCCCGCCGCAAGCACCACTACGGCCATCACCTCGAACCTCACCGTCTCGATCTGCGAAAGGTAGACCTGCGCGGCTTGCAACTTCCTGAAGGTGCTGAACTGCGCGGGATAGATTTTTCAGAAGCCAATTTACGACAAGCAATCCTTGAGTCAGCTAACCTGCAACAAGCAATCCTTGAGTCAACTAATCTGCAACAGGCAGACCTTCAGAACGCCGATTTGCAACAGGTAAGCCTTTTGTTTGCCAACCTGCAATTAATAAACCTTAATTCAGCCAATTTGCAACAAGCATTCCTTAAAGGAGCCGATCTGCAATTGGCAGACCTTGGAGAAGCTAATCTTCAACAAGCAAGCCTTGTACTGGGGAATTTACAGCAGGTAGGACTTTGGGAAGCCAACCTACAACAGACAAATCTTGCGTCAGCCGATTTGCAACGGGCAAATCTTAGACAAGCCAACCTGCAAGGAGCGAAACTCATATCAGCCAATTTGCAACAGGCCTTCCTGAGAGGAACTAATCTGCAACAAGCCTTCCTTGGAGGAGCCAACCTGCATCAAACATTCCTTGAATCAGCTAAGTTGCAGGGAACCCAATTCAAGGAAACTAACCCAGAAGTGATTAAGCAGTTTGGCAAGCATGAAGCGATCGGACTGACGTGGGAGCAAGTTGAACAGGCGGCGGGTTACACGGAGGAGTTGCTGCCAGACTACCTGCTGGAGCAGCGTCGAACGGCTTCTGGGGAGGAGGGGGAGAAGCCGAGGTCATGAAAGATCCCCGACTTCTTTGTTGCTGCTCTAGCTGCTTTGTTGAATCCGATTCAGAAGTCGGGGATCTGTGGGTAGCATATCAACAGCGCGATCGCCCAACTCTCAATAACCCATTGGCATTAAATCGTAGAATGACTCTTTGCCCAGGTGAAAACTATACTTTTTCACCAACTCTTTCAGGTTCGTCGAGCGATCGAGCGAGATCCAATCATCTATTGAACCCCGAAAGCACCAGCGCTCAACCGCAAACTCTCTAGTGGTTGTATCGTCCAAAACAAACTGCATCATGGGGGAGTAATTGAGCGAAGAAATACTTGGGCTTTCCCGTTTTCGTCGTCCCTTCATGCAGGTAATGTTTTCTGTGCCGACGATTGACGTATTCAACTGCCATTTTCACTCTCCTCAGGCAGGGCTAAAATCTCATCTTCGATCAGCTCTGGCAGGTTTTCTGTATGAACTTGTAGATGACAGATAGAGCCTGTCAGTTCAGCCAAAATGTCCCCTTTTTGATCATCCGTCAAACTGGCAAGCTTAAGTTGACTCAGTAAGAACAAAACTTTCTCACATTCCTCACCAAGTTCAGTGAGTAATGTTCCAAGAGTTGAGTTGACCTTTAAAGGACTCTCAATATTAGAAATCATTTGCCTCTCCTCAAGCGCTTTTCTGCTCTCGCCAGACTCTTTTCTAGACCTGCAATTTCTTTGCGCCAGTAGTTGATTAAATTCTCATCTGGAACGGGTTTTTGCTCTTCATCCGCAACTTTCTGATTATGAATTTCAATTTGTCGTTCAATACTTTCGATTGACTTACGAAACTTTTTCTTTGACAACTTCTCACTCCCTACTCAGCCCACCACTTGCTTTTCTTGGTCTTTAACAGACTCGATGTTGGTGTGGTTTTCCAGATAGTCCAGGAGCTTGAGAAAGTCGGTGCGGGGCAGCGATCGCCCACCAATTTCCCGAAACGCCAATTGCGGCTTGCCATTCTCGACAATATGGTAGCCCCAATAGAGCAACTGTTTGCTGTATCGAATCGCAACGATCTCTGGATCGATGTAATGGCATCTGGGATCATCGGCAATCATTGCCTTGAACTCTGTCTTGAGCAAGTTGTTGAGAATGCCATTTCGCCGATCTTCATCGCTATGGTAGTTGTTGATCAGTACAAATAGTTCAGCGTCACTATTCACGCGGCGAATCGCATTGAATGTGCGTTTAATCACATCAGCATTCTTATTAATACCGAGTGGATTTAGGGTGGTTGGAATAATGCAGTAGTTGAACTTTCGCAGAAATTCCTCTGGATTCGCGTCGTATTCAGGACTGCAATCACAAATGACGATGCGAGCGTCTGGATATTCGTCCTCAAACCATTCTGTGTAATTGAGCACTGTGATCGTTGCACCTAACTGTCCTTTGGGTCCGGTTAAGTAAACCCCATCGCCCAGCAGTTTCCGTAGATTGCTTTGCCGATCCAGATCAATCAAGACGACATCGTAGCCATTCAGAGCAAACGCGCCCGCTAAATGAGCACTAATTGTGGTTTTGCCAACGCCTCCTTTACAGGTAAACACGCCAATGTAGGTTAGTTTGGGTCTGGGCGGCGGTGGCGGAATTTCTCCGTCTTCCCAAAAGATCTGGTTATCTCGAAAACTGCCTAGCGCAATATCGATGACTTCTTCTGTCCGCATAAAGGTGAATACGGACGGTGTGAAACCCGATGTTGAGATCAGAAATCCGCGGGTGAAGCGGGCCGCCATCGGCTGCTCCAAGAAGTCAATGAACTTCTCCAGTTGCCCTGCATGAACCTTTGCCCGCTGATTCCGAACTTGAACCGCGACACACTCACCATTCGCTCCAGCTCAATGTCGTACCCCTTGTTGTTGGAGGGGGCAAGTTTGGCAATCCAGCCTTCTTGCTCAAAGAGACTGATCAGAACCTTCTCAAAATCGGACGAATGTTCGGACTGTGACATACAGACTCCGTTGACCGCAATCAACCAGAGAGATTATGGGCTGGAATTATCCGAAAACGATTCCTGAATCGGCTGATGCCCTGGTTTATCGTTTTTTGGATGCATCTATTGGATGCATCTAATAGAGATTATCTCAAACCTGCCCATCGGCAAAGTGAGATCGCGGATGCCCAGTGATCCATCCAGAGGAAGACTGGGCAATTGTCGGCGTGTACTTACAAAGGCAACGCCCTCTTCTAACAGCTAATCTTAATCTAGGTTACAGATGCCAGGTACACACCTATGGAACGCTATCTGCAGGTATTAAAACTTTTTTGGGCGGCGGCGATCGCGGCCGAACTGGAATATCGCATCAACTTCCTGATTGCCACTCTCAGTAGCTTAGGTGGGCTGTCGGGAAGCCTGTTTGGACTCTTCCTCTTTTACCGCACTGGCTACACCTTTCAAGGGTGGACCTGGGAGCAAGCCCTGGTTGTGCTGGGCGTATTTACATTGCTGCAAGGATTTTCCTCAACGTTTCTAGCTCCCAATCTGAACCGAATTGTACGGCATATTCAGCAAGGCACCCTGGACTTTGTGCTGCTCAAACCGATTAGTTCGCAGTTCTGGCTTTCGACCCACACCCTCTCACCCTGGGGACTGCCAGATTTATTTTTTGGACTGATAGTAATTCTGTATGCAGGGAGCCATTTAGGACTTCGAATTAGCAACTACCTGCTGAGCTTGATACCGATCCTGTTTGGATTCCTGACGCTCTATAGTCTCTGGTTCATCTTGGGTGCTATGAGTATCTGGTTTGTGAAAATCTATAACGTCACGGAAGTACTGAGGGGATTGTTAGAAGCGGGACGATTTCCGATGGTGGCTTATCCAACCGCGTATCGCTTCTTTTTCACTTTCGTGGTTCCGGTGGCATTTTTGACGACCGTTCCCGCCGAAGTAATTTTGGGACAGGGAGAACCGGCATGGATCATAGGAGCAGGAGTTTTGGCGGTGTTCCTTCTATGGACATCTAATGCATTCTGGCAATTTGCCTTACGGTTTTATACGAGTGCATCTAGTTAAGGGGAGAGATAGGTGTCAGGTGTCAGGGAGGTGAGGGCGATCGCACCACTGGCACCGGATCCCTGACACCGGATCCCCTTAAGAGCGCTCTCCTCCGCGCAGCCGACGGACAGGTTTCATTTCAGCCAGAGAACCGAACGACTGGCTACTGAGTTGTTGATACACCTTCTCAGCAACAGCTGGATCGAGAATTAGGCACCAGACTTGGGGTTTGCCGTAGTACTGACAACGTTTGCCAATCTTGGTAGGGGGCAGGCTGGCTGTTTGCAGGTAACGTTGGAAGGCACTGCGCTGAGAGGCACTGAGTTGAGTCTGATCAATCATCACAATTTGCAGGGTGTCATCTTGAGCAGTTCTGGGTGCGGCGTGCGCCGAGGACGTGGGAAGAATACTTCCTAATGCGATCGCGCCCATTGAGAGAATGGAAAAGAGTCTCTGAGACATGGTTACTGTTCCTTAAGTCTTGTAAACCGACTAGTTGAATGCACTGGCAAGCTTTTGGACAGGAGTCACCAGCATGCCCCTCTCTTTTCGCAGACACAAACTGACCCTCCGGAGCTGTTGACGGAGTTTTTGGCCATCGTGTTCAATTAACCCCACAAACTCTAAGGGTGACCAAATTATAATTGGATCGACAGATTTTAGTTCCTATGTACTATACGCTAGGTTCAAAAATAGCACTTATCAAGCCTTATCGTTGAGCAATCTTTATCTCACTCATCCCGCTGCGACACAATCTAGAGAGTAGCCGCTTTACAGTGCTAGAATTGCATACGAATCGGTTTCACAGATGTCTCGTGAAACCAAAGTGTTTAGCGGGATGTAGCGCAGCTTGGTAGCGCACTTCGTTCGGGACGAAGGGGCCGCTGGTTCGAATCCAGTCATCCCGATTCTACAGAAACAATACTGGCAAGGCTTTCGAGGACTTTCATTCACCCATAACGGTTAATAAACAGCCCAATCACAACATCGTGCATCACAATGGACTTAGAAAAGCAAAGCGTTATGTCGTTCATACGCTCCCCAGCCTAAGCCTGCGGCACGCTACGCGAACGGTGTAGAACTGCATAATCCCAAACGGTTCTAATTACGTCTACGCTTGAAAATTAGGAGGTAATATTAGAGACTTGTCGGATTTGAGCTGGCTGACTGACACAAATATTGGGTGAGGGGCAAATCCAAGTACTCTGAGGATTACCACATCACCAGAAGTTGTTATGGAAGAAACCCCTCGCCTCTATAGTGCGCTGGAAGCGTTGCTCGGTCAACATGGTCGCTGGAAAGACCAACGCCACTTGTACCCGATGATCTGGATGGTGATTGGACTGCTTGCCAGTGGGCAAATCAGTTTGACGGCATGGGGCGACTATGTGCAAAGTCGAGCGGTCTATGCTCAGAGTACGCAGCGGCGGTTTTCCCGGTGGTTGAGCAATGCGCGCATCGAGGAGCATAGGGTATACGCCGGATTGATTCGATATGCCCTCTCGGTTTGGCAGCAAGAGCGCATCGTTATAGCCATCGATACGACGCGGTTGTGGGAGCGCTATTGCGTGATTCGAGTCGCGGTGGTGTACCGAGGACGAGGGATTCCAGTGGTCTGGAGTGTGCTGGAGCATTCTAGCAGTATGGTTGCCTACTCCACTTACGCCGGTCTATTGGATGCGAGCGGTGCGGTGTTGCCGCAAGGCGTCGAAGTCTTGTTGTTAGCCGACCGAGGCTTTGCCGATGTCGAGTTGTTCAAACACCTGCGCCGCTTGGGGTGGCATTACCGGATTCGAGTCAAATCCAACTTCTTGGTCTACCGCGGCAAACAGGGCACACCCATCTCGTTCTACA
>JAAUSG010000345.1 GCA_012034055.1 Leptolyngbyaceae cyanobacterium RU_5_1
GTGAGGGGAGTAGGGGGGTTATGAAGGTTTCGCGAATGAGTTCTTCTAAACTCACGTTTAATTGAGACACGACTCGCTGTCGTAATTGTTGGACGACGGCTGGGTCGATGGTCGCTTCTAAGGGGCGAACGAGAAAAAAGAAATCGTCGGCTGATGCCGTGTCGCCTTTGCGAATGGCATCGTAGGCGGCCCGAATGGCTTTGAATTCTTCGGGATGACGATGGGCGGGAAATTCTCTCAGTTTGGCATGGTAAGCGGCTTTAATTTCATCGGGAGTAGCCGTGGGGGAGATGCCGAGGCGATCGTGGGGAGAAGTCATGGGCAAATTTTGAATTTTGAATTTTGAATTTTCCTGACTTATCGGCGTTTGCGGCGTTTGGCAGATCGTCGGGCGGGAGGGGGACTAAATGGGAAGCCGAAGCCAAACTCATCCTCTTCATCGCCTTGATCGCCGAAATTGGGTGGCAGATCGTTCATCATCATTTGTTTGAGTTGGGGCAGCATTCGTTTTAGTTCACTGGCGGGAATTTTGTTGCCAACCATTTTACGGATCATTGTCTCCAACAGTTCATCCATATCCTCCATGTCGAAGTGATCCAACGCATCGGGATCGGGGAGGAATTCTTGCGTCATGCGGGCATTGAGGAAGGACTCTTCCTGGCGGAAGGCTTGCAGCGCTTTGGCATCCTGGAGGCGACGGGCAATTTCAAAGCCCTGCTGTTTCAGCTCGTCGTAGGTGGGGGAATTGGTCGGATAGGTGGTTGCCTTGGCTAGGAGGAGCAAGGGATTTTGAGGTTCTTTCTGGAGTGCCGCGTTCAGGAAGGAGCGGAGCGTTGAATGTTGCGGGCTGCTCTGGGTATAAAGGCGAACCTGGAGCTGGATTTGAGCCAGGGCATTGCCGGGTTGCGGTTGGCTGCCCAGGTAAAGCTGGAGCGGAGTTTCCAGCTTTTTGGGGTCGCGCTCTTTGACGGCCAGCAGCACCAGATGAGCGGTGCGGGCTTCTGGCTGGCGATCGCCTAACTCGAATACGTTCAGCAGGTATTGCGTAATCAGTGCAGCAATGCCCTTTTCGCGCTTGGCAAACAGCAGCATGGAGAGGGCGATCGCCTGTAACGTTGGCACTTGCTCTTTGGCAGATAACCCTTGCAGGAGCGAATCCCAGTGTTGAACGGCTTGCGTCTGGTTGAGCGAAATCTTGCCGCCAGGGGTCGGATCTCCCTGAGCGGCTTCCACAAAGATCTGGCAGGCTCGCATGGCTGGGTCGCGATCGCTGCCCTCTTGCACCAGGCGACGACAGAGCGCGTAATTTTGGGTCGCCAGGGCACTGACCCAGGGCAGCAGTTCTACTTCGGCTTCCGGATTGAGATCCCCAAAGGTTTTACCAAAGCGGCGACGGGTTTCTGCGGCGGCCTCTGAGTTCCCTAACGTCTTCCAGGTGTCAATTAAAACGGTGTACACTTCCATGCTGCGACACCCACCCTCCAGGGACTCAGTCAGCAAGCGGATGGCCTCGTCATAGTTCTCGTCCAGGGCGGCCAGCAGTCCGTGTCGTCCAATCACCTCTGGCGATCGCGGATCCAGTCGCTCTGCCGTTCGCAACTCACCCAATCCAGCCCGCGATCGTCCCATCCCCATCCAGGTATCTGCTAGACGACAGTGGGCATAGACCAACGCGGCTTTGTGGCGATCCGGGGTCCAGTTTTGCGGGTGCCGCTTCAGGTCTTGCTCTAGCCACTTGATAATGCGAGTCAGCAACCGCTGGAGATCCTGGTAATCTTCATTCAGATCCAGGACTTTGACCAGATTTACCGCCAGTTGCGGATTAAAATCCTGCTCCCGGTGCAACCGTTGCCAGAACTCGGCGGCGCATCCTATCTCACCCTGCATCAGGGCCTGCTGACCAGCCAGAGTTAACAGCGCCGGACGCAGCGTTGTTAATTCTGGAAATTGATTAGATGGGCGATCCAGATTCAGCAGAGCGTGGGCAGCGTCATGAGGATTGTTTTCATTGATCAGTTCAACCAGGGATAGCACGGTCACCAGGTCGTTAGAAATCCCCTGATTCAGGCTAAATTGCATCTGCTCCAACGGCGGATGCCCGGTTTCTAGCTGTTGCATCAGGGCGAACCGCTGCAAGATCGGATGTTCGGTGTAAGCAGGTCTGCCCAGCGACAATCCCATCAGGGTGTTTGTTTTCATGCCCAGTCCCAATTGCAGGGCGGCGGCTTCCCAGTGATGGAGTGCCTGCTGCGTGTAGATCTGCCAGATATTGGGGCGATCGCCCGGTGTCACAGGACGCTTCACCTTCTGGAACTCAGATAAAGCACCTTCGGGTTGCTGCGCTTTCAGCGCCAGCGCTCCCTGCAGCCAGTGCTGCTGGGCAGCGGAAAAGCGTTTGGGGTGTTGATTTAACACCTGCTCAACCGTTACCGTATCACCCTTGAGTAACAGCAGTTTGGGGTAGCAGATACTGTAGTCCTTGGGCAAACTGCCGTCGGCAAAAGCCTCTTGAATCAGGGTGAGGGCAGCATCCAAGCGGTTCAGCGCCAGCAGTGATTTCGCCAGCCAGTAGTGGGCTTCCCCGGTTACTCCCAACTGCAGCGATCGCCGCAGCGACGTCTCGGCTTGTCTGAAATCGCCCTTCTCGAACTCTTGCTTGCCCCGCAGCAGCCAAATTTCGGCTTCTGACGGCTTAAACACCCAATCAGGCTGCGATCGCTGAACTTTATGAATCGCGTCCAACGCCTGCCGATATTTCTGTTGCTTCAGCAGCGATTGCAGTTGCACCTCAAACTCGCTTCGAGGCGACGACAGTGCCCTACTGGGTTGGTTCCGTCCTGGGAGGCGTTGCTTAGCCACAAGAGATCCTCAGAGTAACAAGCCGATGAATACTAAATCGGTAGTGATGGAAAAACCGAGGTATGTAAAGGAAAGTAAAGAGTAGCTCACAATACTAGGTGCATTCAGGGTTTTACAAGCCTTTATATTTCGTTACATAGTCGAGTTTATCCATCGCCATTTACTTATCAGGATAACGAGTTGCCTTAATAACAGAACGTTCAGATTTTACTTTGTTTTCCCTAGTAAATCCTATTTGATTAACGCCTGACTCTTGGGATAGAAGCCAAAACCAGAGCAAGTATTTCCCATCTTTAAGGAAATCTTGCAGGTGTTAGAGCAACAAGGACAGTTGCAGCCCTTCCGCTCGTTTGCCGATACGCTGCTCATGGCAATCGATGGTACCGAATACTTCGGTTCGAGTCAAATCCATTGCCCGCAATGTTCGACGCGCCAGTTGAAGTCACTACACTCAGTCCTCTACTCCTTCCGCTACATCATGAAGAAACGTGTGCGTTTGCCCTGCGAACTATTAGCTGTTAGCCGTCAGTGAACAGCCAGATACAATAGAATCAGGATTCTCGCTGGAGTCCGTATGAACCAACCTACAACCGAGTCACTTCGCTGGACGATCGCGGATCTCGATCTGCTCCCAGACAACGGCACCCGTTACGAAATTATCGATGGTGAACTGTTTATGACTCGTGCACCGCGTTGGAAACATCAAAAAGTGGCACTCAACAATTGCGCGGCACTCAACAATTGCGCTGACACCGCAAAACTGGGGGAAGCAACCACGACGCCAGGAATTATCTTTTCTGAAGTCGATAATGTGATTCCTGATGTCGTTTGGGCGAGTTACGTACGATTAGAGACCTTGCTGGATGCCGCGGAACATCTGACCGGAGCACCAGAGTTAATTGTGGAGGTGCTGTCGCCCGGTGCTGACAACGAGCGGCGAGACCGAGAAGTGAAGCTCAAGCTCTATGCTCTGCAAGGTGTTCAGGAATACTGGATTGTCGGTGCGACGTGAAAGCTGTGCCTTACTCTATTTCGGTTAGATTCCCTACCGATTGAGCGGCATATCAAAGTCAGAGGCCCAGCCTCGCCTGATGATCCGCAACTGCTCAATTACTGGCAACAACGTCAATGGCGGCAAGGCAAACTGTACT
>JAAUSG010000346.1 GCA_012034055.1 Leptolyngbyaceae cyanobacterium RU_5_1
CTCAACAGGCGGGGGTGACGGTTGGCGGGGTGATTTTGAATGGGTCAGCAGAGAGTGGCGCGATCGCCGCTCAGTTTGACCCTTTACCCGTGAATTCCGTGCCACCCCAAACCGTCAATGATTGGCAACCATTGGTCGATGCCTTACCCAACTTCGACCAGGCATCTCAAGCTCCCCGCCCGATCGCGATCAACGTTGCCGAGCGCAAGGTTAGTTTGTTTCTGCCCGGCTTCGATCGCAAGCAGATCAAGCTCACCCAATATGGACCCGAAATTACCATCGAAGCTGGAGACCAGCGCCGCAATATTCTGCTGCCACCTGAACTCAGCGGTAAGCCAGTAGCAGGCGCAAAGTTTCAAGACAGCTTTTTGATCATTTCATTTTGAATTTTGAATTTTTCATTGCTCTATGTCTGACTCCAATTCTCCTCAACTGCCAGCCGATCCAGTTGTGTCTGCTGCACCCACCAATCCCGAAGCAACCCCAGTTGCCTCAACCCCAGTTACCTCAACAATTAAGCGCAACGCTAAAACCCGTCAGCTTTTGGGCATGAAAGGGGCCCAATCTGGTGAAACCTCGATCTGGAAGATTCGCCTCCAATTGATGAAGCCAATCACCTGGATTCCGCTGATGTGGGGGGTGATCTGTGGGGCGGCCTCGTCGGGTCGCTTCCACTGGACCTTAGAGAATGTGCTAATTGCAGCAGCCTGTATGTTTCTGGCAGGGCCGTTGATGACTGGCTATACGCAGATCTTGAACGATTATTACGATCGCGAAGTCGATGCCATCAATGAACCCTATCGCCCAATTCCCTCTGGAGCCATTTCCCTGCCCCAGGTTGTCACCCAAATCCTGGTTCTGCTAGGGGCGGGGATTGCGTTGTCCTTTGGATTAGATCAGTGGGCGGGTCATGCCTATCCCACTATTACGACGATTGCTATCATCGGCTCCTTTGTGTCCTATATCTATTCAGCTCCGCCGCTCAAGTTGAAGCAAAATGGCTGGCTGGGTTCCTATGCCCTGGGTGCCAGCTACATTACCTTTCCCTGGTTAACCGGGCAGGCATTATTTGGCGAGGTAACCCCCACCATCATCGCGCTGACGTTGTTCTACAGTCTGGCAGGGCTGGGAATTGCGGTGGTGAATGATTTCAAGAGTGTGGAGGGCGATCGCCAACTCGGCTTGAAATCCCTGCCTGTGATGTTTGGGATTACTACGGCTGCCTGGATTTGTGTCCTGATGATTGATGTCTTCCAGGCGGGGATCGCTGCTTACTTGATCCACATACACGAAAACCTGTATGCTGCGATTTTGATCCTGTTGGTGATCCCCCAAATTACATTTCAAGATATGTATTTTCTCCGTAATCCCGTGGAGAACGATGTGAAATATCAGGCAAGCGCCCAGCCGTTTCTGGTTTTGGGAATGCTGGTCACGGCACTCGCACTTGGACATGCCGCCATTGGTTAACACTACGATTTAACACTGCGATTTTTAACCCTCAAGACATCAGGAAACTGGATCGGTGTCCATCAAGCTATATTGCTCACGATGAAGGATTCTAGCGTTATGCTCAGGGGAGCATCATTCGAGGCACTCTGTTTGGGGGGCAGGAATTCTTGATTTGAGTAGCAATTGCATCGAGTTCTGGAGCGACGTTAGCGGAAAGCGTTAAATTATTCCGTTAAAATAGCGGGCGAACAGCAGTTCTGTGGTAGCGAGGTTTAAGTGGGCGATTTCATTTCAAAGCTGAAAAGCTTATCGGAAAAATCTAGCAAGGCTGAGTCGCGTCGATCGCAGCCGCGCCACTCTACCTCCCCACAAACCAGTGCTCTCAGGCGCAAACTCCGGAAAGAGGGGCGCAGGCAGCCCCGCCAACCTGGTCAGGGGTTTGGGTTAAAATTGCAAAAGTTGTCGGCTCGCTTGGGGTTGCCTCAATTGATCGAAAAGGCCGCTCCCCTGACGCGAATCAATGGCAGACCAGTCTATCGCTACAAGCGCTTTTGGATTGCACTGCTGGGACTTACAGCGACGGGGGGTCTGGCATTTGGCTACTGGAAGCTAGACCAGAGCCTACCCAGCACAGCCAGTATTCCAAAGTTTATTCGACGGGGAACACTCACCATTCGGGCATCTGACAATTCCGTGTTGCAGCAGTTAGGTCCGGCAACCCGTGAAAAACTTCCGCTTCAGAAAATTCCAGCTCCGGTGCAACGAGCCTTCATTGCCGCCGAAGATCGACGCTTCTATCAGCACAGTGGTGTCGATTTGCAATCGATTGGACGGGCGATCGCCAAAAACGTGATTGCCAGAGATGTGGTTGAAGGCGGCAGCACGATCACCCAGCAACTTGCTCGAATTATTTACCTGACTCAAGAACAAAGCCTCTGGCGCAAGCTGCAAGAGGCCGCGATGGCTCAGAAGATTGATCGGGAGTTATCTAAAGAGCAAATTTTGGAGAAATACCTGAACCTGGTGTATTTGGGGTCTGGGGCCTATGGGGTGGCGGATGCTGCCTGGATCTACTTCAGCAAGTCCGTTGACAAGCTCACCCTGTCCGAAACGGCTACCATTGCCGGACTGCCTCCTGCTCCCAGCGTTTACTCTCCGTTAGTCAACCTGCAGTCAGCCCAAGAGCGCCGCAACATCGTTTTGGATCGGATGGTGGAATCGGGTTACATCACCCAGCTTGAGGCGGATGCAGCAAAGGCAGCCCCCCTCACCCTTAAACCCAGCGTTCCAAAGAAGCTCTACAGCGACACCCCTTACTTCACTAGCTACGTTCAACAGCAGTTACCCAAGTATGTCTCCAAAGAAAAGTTGGAAGAAGGGGGACTGACGGTTGAGACAACGCTGAATCCCAAGTGGCAAAAAACCGCCGACACTATTATCCGAAATGCCGTTAAAAACATTGGACCCTATGAAGCCTTTGGGCAGGCGGCACTCGTTTCCATTGACCCTAAAACAGGTGAGATTCGGGCCATGGTGGGCGGCACTGACTTTACGAAGAGTCAGTTTAATCGCGTCACTCAGGCACAACGCCAGCCTGGATCGTCGTTCAAAACAGTTGTGTACACAACGGCGATCGCGGCCGGTTTCTCACCCTACGACGGCTACCTTGACGCATCCTATATGGTGGACGGCTATAAACCGGAAAACTACAGCCGCAAGCACTCCGGCTGGATGACGGTGCGAGATGCGTTAGCCCGGTCGATTAATGTGATCGCCGTCAAGGTGTTGATCGATGTTGGCTTTGACCCAACTGTCAAAATGGCCAAAAACATGGGCATTAAGTCAAAAATGCTGCCTGCCTACTCCCTGGCATTGGGTTCCTCGGAAGTAAACCTGCTGGAACTCACCAATGTCTACGCGACGTTAGCGAACAAAGGGCGTTACATTGAGCCACACGGGATTCGCCGCATTATCGATCGCCAGGGCAAGATCATCTACGACGACCAATTCAAGCCGAAGCAAGTGGTAGACAAAGGCACAGTGGCGATCGTCACCTGGATGCTGCGTGGTGTAATTAGCGGTGGTACAGGCGGAGCAGCCGCGCTTGATCGACCAGCCGCTGGTAAAACCGGAACCTCTGAGAATGCCCGTGACCTCTGGTTTATCGGCTTTATTCCCCAACTCGTGACGGGTGTCTGGCTGGGTAATGACGACAATGCCCCAACCTGGAGTGCCAGCACAACCGCTGCTGAGGTTTGGCAAGATTTTATGATGGCTGCCACTAAGAAAATGCCGGTTGAGAAATTCCCAGAGCTACCCACCATCGACGGTCGCAAAGGCAGCATCAAAGCCAAGCCTGAGCGTCCTGGACGAACACGTCATGGAGGCTATACCGGGGATCAATCGGGTGGTTCACAAGGCTCCTCTTATGGCTCCGGTTCCTATGATTCTTATGACTCTGGTTCTTACTCCGGTGGCTCTTCGGGTGGCTACTACCCGCAAGAACCCGCACCCCAGTTCAGCCCCCGAAGCCCCCTCCCCCTGCCTCGAAGCTACCT
>JAAUSG010000347.1 GCA_012034055.1 Leptolyngbyaceae cyanobacterium RU_5_1
CGAAAAGTAACACAGGAGTTTAAGGAAACAATGCAAATTGTATTTGATGAATTGTTACCGAAGTGGAATTACACAGCCAAACCTCAGACCATGTAATCTCCGGTCTTATTTAATCCTCGATCCTTAGTCATCATCGGGTTGGTAGCGGCGATGGTCTTCCCCAACCTGAACGCAACTCAGGTAGCCATCCAGGAAGACAATGGAACGGCGGATCTTGTCCGATCGCTATTCAATAACCCCTGGCTGTTCTCGCTGACTATCCTGGGAGTCAACGTCACAAGCGGCGCACTATTAATCGTACTCCCTTCGCTGATCGTTCCCTTCGCTGGCATCGCCATATTTGCGTATAAGACGTTCACTCTCGGTTTAGTGATGGCTCCAACTACCAAGATTATGGCGGTGGCACTGATCCCGCACTCGCTGACAATACTCATCGAATTCCAAGCTTACGCCCTTCTGATGTTTGGCGCATACATCCTTGGTCGGTCTTGGGTTCGCCCCGCAACCATCGGGACTCGGAACCATCGTCAGGGTTACGTCCGTGGGCTGCAACAGCTCGGTTGGCTGAGTCTGTCCACGCTCCCACTGTTCATCGTCGGTGCGATCTGGGAGGCGTTCTCGCTCCGCTACCTGGTTCATCCGCTGACGCAATGGTTATTGTAGCCAGTAGAGTAAGTGCTGCCCACAAAACTGCACTGTGAAGGGTTTTACAGAATGGTGGGCATTGCTCACTCTACTACTGATGCTGCTGAGATTGATCGAGTTGTTAAACCGCTACATGAACAAGCGATCGAGTGTTTTGACAAGATTATGTCGATCAACACCATAAGAATCTGGAATAAATCAAGCATTGGAACTTAGTACACTTCAGATCAATACAACGAAATTAATGCTAGGAGAAGCACAATTTTCCAGCAACCCACAACAGGAGCATTCCATATGACCCAGCGTGACGCCGTTTTCCCCGCCGGTCGGCATGACCTCTACACGTCACACACCTATTCCGCAGCGATCAGATCAGGTGACCTCCTGTTCGTGTCCGGTCAGGTCGGCAGTCGCAGCGATGGCTCGCCCGAGCCGGACTTTGAGGCTCAGGTCCGCCTGGCATTCTCCAATCTTGAGGCGACTCTGCAAGCGGGTGGATGCGGGCTTGACGATATCGTTGACGTGACGACCTTTCATACCGATCCCGAGAATCAGTTCGGCACGGCCATGACCGTTAAAGCGAGGTCTTCCCGGAAGCGCCTTACCCGAATTGGACGGCGATCGGCGTCAACTGGCTCGGGGGGTTCGACTTCGAGATCAAGGTCATCGCCCGTATTCCAGGCTGAATTCAAAGCTTACATAACAGGACTTCACCGATCGGGCGAATTGGAACACCGCTTGAAGTTGCAAACGCAGTCCTGTTTTTATCATCTGACCTGGCATCGTTCACAACAGGTACAACATTGATGGTAGATGGTGGGTATGTAGCGCAGTAGTCGATCGACAGTACGAAATGTTTGACACGGCACTTCAAGCGACTCACTAAAGCAACACTGAAATTGGTTCGCCAACTCCATCAGAAACTCCATAGGAATCTACAAGAAGTTGAGTGTTGAAACTGACTACACTCAAGTGAACTAAGACAAAGAGAACTGTTAGGCAGCGAGGATGAAGAATGAAAAGAGAGTTAGCGATAAATTTTTTGTTTTCGTTTGTGGGCGGCGCAATGGTCTGGGCCTTGTCACCATTTTTATCCGGGCAGGTCGAACCGTGGGATGCGAAAGGTTTTTATTATTCCGCAGCACTTCTTATTGTTGGCCTTATCGTTGGACTTGCTCGTCCTAAACGTGTTTGGTCGCACTATGCCGGTATTATTCTTGGTCAACTGACGTATATGCTTTGTTTTCTGCCCGGCGGTTCGTTAATTCCTGTTGGAGTCGCTTTTTTAGCGGCTTACTCCATAATCGCTTTAGCAGGAGTAGCAAGTGGGGCCTGGTTTCGTCGCGTCAGCCGCGGTGCGCGGTAATTTTGCTACCTAACACGGCACTGTAGCGAACCCGGCTCTCGCGCTCCGGTTGCAATCCACGCTGTCACCGCGGGCTGGGTCGCTGAGCTTGGGTCGTTAGACTCCCTTATCTCATCAAATTAGAGTATTTGACGGATTCAATATAAATTGCTTCACTTTATGTTCCCCAATTCTCGTCGTTCTGTAAGTCTGTTTCCCTGTCTAATAGCTCTACCTTTATCACTGCTGTTTGTAGGTTATATGACAAAATCCTCAACGCCTGCCGAGGTTCACATTACAACATCAACAGGCACTCTCTATGGCACACAGATTATTCCAACGTCTAATCTGCCAGAGCCAGTGGTGCTGATCATCGCAGGTTCAGGTCCGACTGATCGCAATGGAAACGCGACTCTAGCTGGGGAGAATAACAGCCTCAAACTACTAGCTGAAGGATTAGCCGATCACGGCATTGCCTCGATACGATATGACAAGCGCGGTATTGGAGAAAGCTCAGCCGCAGGGCCTGAAGAAGTTGATATGCGCTTCGATACCTATGTTGAAGATGCTGCACTTTGGATTCAGCAATTGCAGGTAGATTCTCGTTTCTCAAGCGTCACCGTAATTGGTCACAGCGAAGGCTCTCTGATTGGAATGCTGGCGACCCAAAAAACTGAAGCAGATGCTTTTGTATCAATCGCCGGACCTGCCCAAACTGCATCACAAATTTTACGAGATCAACTGCAACCTAGATTGCCAGATGCATTGTGGCAACAGAATGAGCAGATTCTTGCTGCTCTAGAGCAAGGTAACACAGTGACCTCTGTTCCACCAGAACTCAACGCGCTCTACAGATCGAGCATCCAACCCTACCTCATTTCCTGGTTCCGCTATACCCCTGCCCAAGAGATTAGGCGTCTCAGCGTCCCTGTTCTAATTGTTCAAGGAACAACGGATATCCAAGTGTCTGTAAGGGAGGCGCAAGACCTGAAGAGGGCTAAGCCGGATGCGGAGCTTAGAATCATTGAGGGGATGAATCACGTGTTAAAAGCTGTTCCATTAGACCCTGAACAGCAAAATGCTTCCTATTCTGACCCAACGCTGCCAGTTGTGCCTGAACTCGTTGAAGGGATAAGTCAATTTATTCATACCAGTGAGATGCGCCGTGAGTCTAACCAGTCGCCGTAAAACAACCATCATTAATCACGTAACTAAAAAGGAGTTTGATCGTGCAGAAAATCGCACTTGACACTATCACTGAAGCCGTCATTAATCATGGCGATCGCGGCAAATCTCACCCGCGACTGTATGAAATTTACACGAGCTTGGTTAAACATTTGCACGACTTTGTGCGTGAGGTGAAGCTGACTGAATCAGAATTGCAGCAGGGACGTAATTTTCTCAACCAGGCAAGTCATCACACTCAGAAGATCCCCACTGGAGAAATTCATCTGTTAACAGATCTATTAGGGATCTCAGAGTTGGTGGAATTGCTGCACAATGTCTATCGAGGTACAGAAAGCAATTTAGAAGGACCCTTATATGTGTCGAATGCACCAGAACGACAGATGGGCGATCGCTTAGGACTTGATCCGGAAGGTGACACGTTTTTCCTGTCAGGCAGAGTTTTAGATTTGAACGGTCAACCGATCGCCAATGTTCTGGTTGATGTTTGGCAACCGAATTCCAAGGGACTGTATGACCTCCAAGATCCATCTCAATCGCAGGGAAACTTTCGGGGACGTTTCAAAACGAACGAGAGTGGACAGTATCGGTTTGAAACCGTGGTGCCACTCGGTTACAAAGTGCCAAGTAGTGGTCCATCTGGTGAGTTGCTGCGACTGCTAGGACGGCATCCGTGGCGGGCGGCTCATATCCACTTCAAAATCATAGGACTTACGCATTGACAGAAATAGAGTAATGTGGGTCATCACGCTGAGGCGGGTTCTGAGCGATTTTTCAGGATGAATTGCCGAATCACCGGAATAAATAGCTGCCTGGAGACTTGATAGAGGT
>JAAUSG010000089.1 GCA_012034055.1 Leptolyngbyaceae cyanobacterium RU_5_1
CCCTCACCCCCACCCCCTGCCATGAATGCCAACACCAGTCGCCCAGTGCCCCCCGCCAACACCGGTTCAGCCTTTTTGAATTGGGTGAGTGATACCTCGCTTTCCCTTTTGCAGTTGGAACGCCGATTTGATCCTTTTTTCCGACCGGCGTTTGATGCCCTGTTTCGCACCCCGATCGCACGCCTGACCACGGCATTGATCAACCTGAAACGCCCCAACGAAGGCTTGAAAATCGCCGAGGAAAAGCTGATGCCAGATGAAGAAGCCTACCTCGACTCGATCGTCTCAACCTTTGAAAAGCAGCTGCGGGAACTCTGGAAGCCTGGCGGGTTCGAGCGCGGGGGGAACACGAAGACGCATGGTATTGTGCGCGGGGAGTTTATCGTGCATGAGGATCTTCCGGCGCAGTTCCGGCACGGCATCTACGCGCAGCCGCAGACCTATCGGGCATGGGTGCGGTTTTCTGGTCCCGGTCCCTACGTCACGCCGGACATCGACGATGTTGGCTTCATGAGTATGAGCATCAAGTTGATGGGTGTGCCTGGCCCCAAGTTGATGGAGGACGAACAGTTCACGCAGGATATGTTCGGCGTTTCTACACCCACCTTCGTAACGCCGGATACCCAAGCGAACGCGCAATTGCAGATCGAGAGCCTGAAGAATGCCCAACTTTTCTATTTCATCAATTGCGATCGCCCCCACATCCTGGATCTGATCATGCAGTCGCTCTGGATCAAGACCCAGAGCAGCCCGTTTGAAGCGCCCTATTTTAGTTGCGTTCCCTATCTATTGGGAGAAGGTCAGGCGATGCAATACTCGATGTTTCCGAAATCCAGGCAGCGGACTCCGATCCCACGGCTGCCTTTTCGTCCTCCTGACGACTATCTGCGGGATGCGATGGTCGCCAGACTGGCTGAAGCAGAGGTCGAGTTTGACATTCGCCTGCAATTGCAAACTGATCCGTACCGGATGCCGATTGAAAACAGCGCCGTGCTCTGGCCCGAACGGCTTTCACCCCGCGTATCGGTGGCTACATTACGGATTCCCCGCCAGACCTTCGACTCTCCGGCACAACTGGGTTTTGCCAAACGCCTCTCCTATAATCCGTGGCATTGTATTCCCGAACATCGTCCCCTGGGCAATCAAAACCGTGCTCGGCGACGGATGTATGCGGAACTCTCGAAGCTGCGGCAACGGGTGAACAACGTGCCCCACTACGAACCGACGGGAGACGAGGTTTTTGAGTAACGTGTCATGACTGCGCGATCGCCCGTTCAGCCATTCTGTGGTACTCTGTGGCTACTTAATTTAGGACTACTAAGAGGATGTTTGAAAAGGTATGGTTTGTGATGTTAAGCACTCAACGATCCCTCTGCCCCCCTTAATAAGCAGGGTGGTTTCAAAGTCGTGAAAGAAAGCTGTAGTTGCAAAACCCAACGCTTGGGGGGCAGCCCCCCAAACCCCCGAACTCAGGGGACGGTTGCGTCCCCCGAACCCCTCCAAAAGGTGTTGACGATTGGATGCAGAAGACTTTGGTCTATACAGATTGGGTAGCTGTACCCCAATCCTTGTCACTCAGAACCAATCCCTTTCGGGGGGTGTGGGGGAGTTAGGACCCCACAAAGCGGAGGTCTGGGGGGGAAGCCCCCCGGCGTCAATTCAACAACGGAGCACCCTCTTTAGTTTTCTTTGGTTTAATTAGTTTCAACAGTGCGATTCCATTGGTTAGGAGTGTGTAGTGATGGTGATCCATATCGTTCAGGATGCAGCCTCTTTGTTGGCAAATGCGACTCACTGGACAGACGTTGTACAGATGTTGCATTGGCATTTGCCGCCCGATCAAATGGTGTTTGCTCAGCAGGTTCGGCAAACTGATTTGGGTGGAGATGTCCAGAAAGCCTTTGACAACTTTGTTAAAACGGGTCAGGCCTGGGCGTTTATTGTTGGTGTTGTGTTGGGTTACTTAATTAAAACGTTCACCAGTTTTGGTTAGCGCTTGAACTACACGAAATCAGCCTTTAGGGTTGAATAGGGGATGTTCATGTGACTTATCTGGGTAAATTCTGCTTTGAACAACAATCTCCAACAGCCTTCCACCCATCCATCGTCCACCTGGAGTCAGCGGTTTGAGTCAGCGCTCCATCCGGCGATCGCCCGCTTCAATGCCAGCATTGGGTTTGATATTCAGCTCCTTGAGTATGACCTGACAGGGTCGCAAGCCCACGCCCGCATGTTGGCCCATACCGGGATCATTTCTCCCGAAGAAGGGGAGCGACTGGTCAACGGACTGGAGCAGATTCGGCAAGAGCACCATGCAGGCATGTTCAATCCTGGAATTGAGGCGGAGGATATCCATTTTGCTGTTGAGCGCCGTTTGACGGAAATTGTTGGGGATGTGGGCAAGAAGCTGCATACAGCGCGATCGCGCAACGACCAGGTTGGCACCGACACTCGTCTCTACCTGCGCGACCAGATCCAAACCATTCGCACCCAATTGCGCGAGTTTCAGAGCGTTTTGCTGAGTCTGGCAGAGCAGCATGTGGAAACCCTGATCCCTGGTTACACTCACCTGCAACGAGCACAACCCCTCAGTCTTGCCCATCACCTGCTGGCCTACTTTGAGATGACGCAGCGAGACTGGGAGCGGCTGGGGGAAATTTATCAGCGAGTTAACCTCTCACCCCTCGGTTCTGGCGCACTGGCAGGCACCACATTTCCGATTGATCGCCATTACACGGCGCAGTTGCTCAACTTTGGTGGGGTGTATGCCAACAGCCTGGATGGGGTCAGCGATCGCGATTTTGCGATCGAATTCCTCTGCGCTGCCAGCCTGATCATGGTGCATCTCAGCCGTCTTTCGGAAGAAGTCATCCTGTGGGCGTCTGAAGAGTTCAGCTTTGTCACCTTAAAAGATAGCTGCTCCACCGGTTCCAGCATCATGCCGCAGAAGAAGAACCCCGATGTACCTGAACTGGTGCGGGGCAAAACCGGGCGCGTGTTTGGACATCTGCAGGGCATGTTGGTGCTAATGAAAGGGCTACCGTTGGCCTACAACAAGGACTTGCAAGAAGACAAAGAAGCACTCTTTGATGCCGTAATCACCGTCCAGTCTTGCCTGGAAGCAGTGACCGTTCTGATGCACGAAGGGCTGGAGTTTCGTACAGCGCGACTGATGGACGCGGTTAGTGAAGATTTCTCCAATGCCACCGACGTTGCTGACTATCTGGCATCTAAGGGCGTTCCCTTCCGCGAAGCCTACAACCTGGTCGGTAAAGTCGTGAAGACGTCCTTAGCTCAGGGCAAATTGCTTAAGGATTTGAGCTTAGACGAGTGGCAAGCTCTCCACCCCAAATTTGAGGCAGATATTTATGAAGCGATTACCCCTCAACGGGTTGTCGCTGCCCGTAATAGCTACGGCGGCACAGGTTTTGAGCAGGTCAGAAAAGCACTTGAATCAGCAAAAGCCATCGTCACAAGCAACGCTACTCAGTAGAAAGGAAATAACAGTAGAGTCCTTGTACTTGTCGCCCAATTTGCCGAGTGGGCAACTTTTAGAGCTAGAGCGTAATTGGGCTTGCCTAATGCTAGATACAACCAATCCGAGCTGTTAGAAATCCCCCTTCTGAACGACGATCGCACGGTGTAAATAATCAAAAGTGTAGATTCATTAAGTTGAAATCTTAACCACACTAAAAAGGTATCTACTCGCCAGAAAGAGTTTAGGCGGTTTTGCCTGTCGTTTACTGTTGGTTAAGCAAGTTTGGACATGACTGTTAATACCTGTTCTGTGTCGAAGCGGATTGCCTGGCTAGAGGGACTACGCGGCTTTGCAGCTTTGATGATCTTGCTCTACCACGCTCAATTGTTGATGACTGATTATGCATTTACACCCCAACCCGGTGGGTTGTTCAAGAACGTTTCTTTGATGGCAGTGGCGGGCGATCGCTTAGGGCATCCACTCATTTCAGTCTTCGCTGCACCCGTTTGGTTTGGCTTCCAATTTGTCGATGTCTTCGTACTCGTCAGTGGCTTCAGCTTAGTGCTGTCCTTAAAGGGAAAACCGTTGCAAATTGGCAATTTTCTGAAGCGGCGATTTCTAAGAATTTTGTCGCCGTTTTGGACGGTCGTCTGGTTGTCGTATCCAGTTCTGTGGGCGATCGGTATTGCCACCAACAGCTACATTCCGCACGCATGGCATTTTTTCGCGGCTGCGACCTTCCCGCTGCTGTATGACTATCAAGCTGACCTGCTGCTGCAAATGAGTGGGCCGTGGTGGTTTGTGTCGCTGATTCTCAGCTTCACATTCATTTTTCCGTTTCTGTGGCGGTTGCTGCAGCGTTGGGGTGCGCGAAATCTGCTGCTTATCAGCCTGCTTATCACCCTGCTGTATCGAGCGTTGGCGGTCTATCAATTTGGCGGACATCCGACCTATGTCGTTCTGGAAACACCCGCCAACTGGTTACCTTTCCTGCCGTTTGTTTCTAAGCTCAGTACCTTTGTGTTAGGGATGGTGGTTGCACAAGCCTACCTCCAGGGTCGCGGTTCGCTCTTTTGGAAGCCTCGTGTAGCTTTGCTAATCGGCATTTCAGTTTATGCGTTGGGTTTTGTGAGTCAGTTCTACTTAGTGGGCTGGGTTGTGTCAGATTTGCTGCTGCCGATCGGTCTAGTGCTGTGTAGCATGGCTATTGTTCAAGCGCTGCCCATGTTCAAGCGGTTTGAATCGGTCATGCTCTGGATAGGTACTCACAGCTATAGTTATTTTCTGATTCACAACTTCGTCGTCGATCGCACCATCAACCTGGTCGTTCACCAAAACTTGCAGCTCTACTATCTGCTGTTGCCAGGTATGGTATTCGGTACGCTGCTGCTCTCTGTGGTCGTCGATACGATCACGCCCACCTTGCAACAACTGGTGCTTGCAATTTTGCAAGACATTGATTCGGCGTTGACAACGACGCCCACAGCTCAAACTCGTCGCTGGAACACTGATACGGGCGATCGCGTTTTGTAATGAGGATATTAGATCTGACTTACATTTCCGTGTCCCCATGTCCCCCACCGACCGGATGCACCCCTCTTCACCCGGTAAATTTCGATTGGTTTGGGTTGCCCTTTAACCCATTGGGGTGGCAGTTGCTCGGTCAGGAATGTTTGGGGTAGTGATTGTTGAGTGGCAACTGTGAGTAGCAATGGTTCTCCCACAACTTTGGTCAATGCTTCGACCCGTGCGGCGATGTTAACCGTATCGCCGATCGCGGTGTATTCCAGGCGGCGATTCGATCCAATGCTGCCCACCACTGCCACTCCAGTATGAATCCCAATCCCCATCGCCAGTGGAGCCTGTCCCTGGCTCTCCAGATGGCCGTTGATGGTCTGCAAGCTGTCCAGCATGTCTTGAGCGGCCGCAACCGCCTCAGCCGCATGGTGCATGGAGTGCTCTCCAACGCCAAATAGCGCCATAAATCCATCCCCCAGGAATTTGTTGACCATGCCGCCATAGCGTTGCTCGACAATCTCCACCATTTCAGACAGAAACACGTTCAACAGGGCAACGGTTTTTGCGGTGGCTCCGTAGAGCAACGCCGAGTAAAGTTGCGCAAATCTGCAAACATCACAGTCAATTCTTGCTCAATTCCACCTAAACCAGGGTCACGCTGCAGGATTTGCAGAGCGGCTTGTTCGCCCACATGACGACCAAAGGTTTCCTGGAGCCGTTGCTTGTCCTGCAGTTCGCCAATCATGTGGTTGATTTCATCAATCAATGGGCCAAACTCGTCAGCTCTCAAGGAACTGATCCGAATTTTCAGATCTCCATAAGAAACGGCCACGGCAACACGCTGCAATTCCTTAATTGGCTCAATCACCAGTTGTTCGACCATCCAGGCACTGCTGAGACTAAAGGCAATCCCCAATCCGCCGACCGCGATCGCAAACCAGGAGTCCTGAAGTGAACAGGTATGGGGAGCGGCAATCAGTAATAGCAGCGAGGCGATCGGACAAATGCTGCCGCAAAAGGCCAATAACACCCCCCGTGATCGCAAGGACAAGGGCACCGCGCCCGGCGTCCGAAACGGTCTTGCCTCCTGAAATAGAACTGGATACAGCAACCGTTGCGTCAACAGTTCAATTGTGAAGAAGCTGTGCGTGGTGGCAATCAGACCCGCAATGATGAAGGAGGTCGGCAAATCAAACAGCAGGCGTGGATTAAGTGGTTCTGGCGTCCAGGACAGGGCAAGTAAGAACACCGGAATGCAGAGCAGCCAGGGAATGCCTGCGATCGCAATTCCCCACCAGGGCAAATTAATCACCCGTTGCCTGGCTCTTAAAAGAGACTGGGTTGAAACGGGTTGATGCTGCAAAATCTGCTGGCAAGGTCGCCTCAGCGACAAGACTGCCCAAATCCACAGCCCAGCTCCGGCTGGATAAACAATCCCATTAAACAGCATGACCGTACTCAGAAAGGCCTTAAGCTGTGCTGGACTCAGCAGCGGTTGAACATAGGTGAAGTTGTACCAAATGTTGAATGCACTGCCCACGATCTGAGCAACGGCAGGCGCGCAAATGATCAGCCAGAGGCGACGCCCAAGTGGGCTATACCACGGTTGCTTGAGTGCTAATTCATGCTCGGATGCCATACGATTCTCCGCCGTTTGCAATCCTGCCAAGTATTTCCTTAAAGGAGATTTCTGAGAGAAACCACACCGTTTGGTAAGGGCAGGTTTTGCCAGAGTCTCTGCATTAAGCCGATAACTTAAATGCTAAACCTGCCCTTACAGGGTGTTTTAAAAGTCCTACTGTTGGTAGCAAAGCGTGCAGATCCCCCTAAATCCCCCTTAATAAGGGGGACTTTGAGCCGATTTCCCCCCTTATTAAGAGGGGCTAGGGGGGATCACCCAGTGCCTAACATCACAGACCATACCTTTTCAAACATCCTCTTACAGGTATTTTGTTTGCTAGAAATCTCCTAGTATCCATTCTTCAGTTCATCGTAGATGCCTTACAAATACCGATTCAAATTCATACAGCAAATCCCCTCAAATTTAGCGTAGGGTGAGTAGTGTTATCACGCATGGAGAGCGTTAGTCATGCGGTTTCCAGTCTGGCTGAAGGGAATCCTTGTCTGCTTGCTAATCGTGGGTGTGGTGTTTCGCTTCGTCAACCTGAATCACAAGGTGTACTGGCACGATGAGGTTTACACGACGATGCGGGCGGCGGGTTACACCCGTCTAGAGATTGATCAGGAGTTATTTCAGAATCGCCAATTGCTGGCCAATGAGCTGCAGACATTTCAGCAGATTAAGCCCGGAAGTACAGCAGGCGATACGATTCGTTCTCTAGCGGTCGAAGATCCTCAGCATCCGCCGCTGTATTTCGTGATGACGCGATTCTGGATGCAGGCATTTGGAAACGTTTTGACGAGTGGGTTTGGCAGTCCGCTAACAGTACAGCGATCGCTCCCTGCCCTGCTCAGCCTACTAGCGTTGCCTGCGATGTACGGGCTGGCCTGGGAACTGTTCGCCGCTCACGAAATTGCCCTGTTAGCAACGACTCTGATTGCCCTATCCCCCTTTGACGTGTTATTTGCCCAAACTGCGCGGCAGTACAGTCTGCTGACTGGAATGGTGATTGCCAGTAGTTTTCTGTTGTTAAGAGCATTGCGGCTCTCCAAAGGGCAAAAACCCTCACTATACCGAAGTACAGCAAAATCATTTCCGGACTGGTTGAACTGGGGATTCTATGCCCTGGCCGTTGCGATCGGACTCTACACCCATCCGTTCTTTGGACTAACGGTCATCGGTCACGTTGTCTACCTGATGTTGATAGACACCCAGGTCGTTCAGTCCAGCCCTGCGCGATCGCAACGTGCTCTCTGGTCGTTTTGGATGTCCCTCGCGGCGGCTGTTGTGCTCTACAGTCCCTGGCTGTTCATTCTGGTCACCAACCGACAGCGTGCCCTGGCAACTACCGATTGGACACAGGCATTTCCGGGCATCGATGTCCTGCTCAAGCTATGGATACTGAGCTTCACATCCCTATTTCTAGATTTGGATTTTGGGTATAACAATCCCTGGACGATTGTGTCTCGCATCCCCATCCTGGTGTTGATTGGAGTCTCTTTCTACACACTCTACCGGCGCACCGGCCCCGCAACCTGGCTGTTTGTCCTGACCTCAGTCTTCGTGCCATTTTTGCTGCTGGTGCTGCCTGACTTCCTGATGGGTGGTAAGCGATCGGCCGTTAGCCGCTACTTCATCTCGTGCTTTCCGGGTGTACAGCTTGCTGTGGCTTATTTTCTCGCCAGCACCCTGTCTCTAAAAACGGTTTACAGTGGGCGATCGCCCAGGTTGACCACTACCTCTACCCCCTACACCCTCCACCCCAAACCCTATACCCTACTCAAAACCTGGTTCTGGAGGGGTGCTTTAACCCTGCTCTTGATTGCCAGCCTTGCCTCCCTCACAGCGAGTGCTTTGGCGGAAAGCTGGTGGAACAAAGACCTCAGTTATTTCAACGACAAAATTGCCCGTCTGATCAACGCCACTCCCGCACCCATCGTGATCAGTGACATCGGTGACGACTACACCAATACCGGAGATTTAATCTCACTGAGTTACCGTCTTAAAGACGATGTAAGTCTGTTCCTCGTTAAAAGCCCAAGGTTTGTCAGAACAGCAGAATTCAAGTCAGTCATTCAAGAAGGTACGGCGATCGCATTTCGTCCATCAGGTCGTCTCAAACAGGCTTTAGAACAAACGTTCGGTGATTTACCTCGTATGCTTGTTGAAGAAAGACTTTGGAAACTGCCTCTACCTTGAGGAGGATTAAATGAGAATAAAAAGTAAATTTAGAAGAAGATTAAGCATTTTTATTCCAGAATTGTAGATTTCTATTTAGTAGAAAGTCAGATAACCTACATTTAACAAGAAAGCCCTCAAACTCGCTTACATAAACACTTTTCAACTCAATTCGGACTTATAATCGGCGTTCATTTGAACATTCTTTAAGCCCAAAGCAAGTTAAAATCTGTAAACTACACCCCGTAACTGTAAATTTATCCAACAAACCCTTATCTTATTTCTGTATATTCCCTATACTAATTTTCACACGATCCTAAGTGGTGGGGATCACCATAAGTATTCGCTTAATTGCAATCACATCAAAACAACTCCCAGGAGGAATAAGCATGGCACTCGCTCATAGTCCAGGCTTCAAAAATGTTTATGGTTTGCTTATGATAAAAAGCTTTTTGATTTGGACCTTCACATTGGCAGTTTGCTTACTGGTCGTTGGGTTTCCGCTCGTCATTTTGATGGTTACTGTCGGTTCACTCCTGGCAGTTATCCTGCAAGCCGTTATCCCAATGAGTTCAGTGTTGCTGGTTGCAGGTGGAATCATTGGACTGAATATTCTGGGTGTTGTGTTGGGTGCAGCCGTGTTGACCTTGAAGGGCGTTCATCCCGATCAGGTAAGCTGGCTGCGGTGGCTACAGGGTGAGGAAAACCCACGACATAGCTCGGTGTATGCATCATGCCCACTGACCTGTGCGATCGTTAGAGAATAAGCTTAGGAATCGGTAAAAGTTTTTAGAAGCCTGCTGTTTGGTTAACTCATGTTTCCCCTTGTGCCCGGTTTTGACCGGGTTTTTTATTGGAAATGTCATTGGTCATTGGTCATTGGTGATTAAAGTGAGAGCATTGACCCATTAGGATAGGAAGAGTTTGCATGTGTCGAGTTGCTCATTAATGGAAATGCCAAAGTCACCGATTCCAGTCAGCATTATTGTTGGAACTCGTCCGGAGGCGATTAAGATGGCCCCGGTAATTCAGAAGTTTCGCGCCTCGTCGTTGTTTGATACTCAAGTGATTCTGACCGGTCAGCATCGAGAAATGGTCGATCAGGTGATGGAACTGTTTGACCTGACGGCAGATCAGGATCTGGCAATCATGCAACCGCAGCAGACATTGACCGATATTACGTGCTGGAGTTTGCAAGGATTAGAAACGCTGTTCAAACAACTTGAACCTCGCCTGGTGCTGGTGCAGGGGGATACAACGACGGCATTTGCCGCGGCTCTGGCAGCTTTTTATCAAAAAATTCCGGTAGGGCATGTGGAAGCGGGATTGCGAACCGATAATCTCTATAATCCTTACCCAGAGGAAGCCAATCGTCGTCTCATTTCTCAGTTGACATCGTTAAACTTTGCCCCAACGGCCTTGTCGGTTGAGAACCTGCAGCAGTCAGGGGTGCCGGGTGAAATCCACCAAACTGGCAATACCGTGATTGATGCCCTTTTGTCTGTAGCAAAGCGGCAGCCGGACTGTCCTATTTCGGGTTTGGAGTGGAGTCAGTACCGTACCATTCTGGCAACGGTGCATCGTCGTGAGAACTGGGGTGAACCCTTGTTGGAGATTGCGGAGGGATTTCTGCGGATTCTCGACAAGTTTCCGGAGACAGCGCTGTTACTGCCGCTACATCGCAATCCAACCGTGCGCGATCCACTGCGGACGAAACTGGGTGACCATCCGCGCGTATTCCTGACGGAGCCACTGGATTACGCGGAATTGGTGGGCGCGATCCAACGTTGCTATTTGTTGCTGACGGATTCTGGTGGACTGCAGGAAGAGGCCCCCAGCCTGGGTAAGCCAGTTCTGGTCTTACGAGAGACCACTGAACGACCCGAAGCGGTGATGGCAGGAACGGCTCAGTTGATTGGCACTAATTCAGACCGGATTTTAGAGGTAGTAGCTGAATTATTGAGCAATCCTGACGCCTACGGGACAATGGCAAGGGCAGTGAACCCCTTTGGCGATGGATATGCCAGCGATCGCATCCTGCAAATCGTTGAAAACTACTTCCAGGCGTAACTATCCGTCTTCATCGGGTAAATCTGGACGGGGCGGTTTTGATTGGTCAAGCAATTCCTTTTTTGATTTTTTCAGGTCACGCCAAAGTTTTTTGATGTCTTTATAAGCTTGCTCGGACGTAATTTTGCCACCAGTCTCCAAGCCACAAATGATCGAAATCCGTTGGGCAAATTCCTGAAGATTGGCATTGAAAGCGAGTTGCTCCGGTGAGAATTCGCCATGATATCGTCCAATTGGGTAGAAAAAGTTTTCCTTGTCAATGCTATCTGCCACGGTACATCCCTGATATGTGAGGTGTAAGCGTTAAGTCAATATTCAGACAAGCGGATCAAAGTTTCTATCCTGACCGGATTTCTGAAATGGTGCAAGGGCATGAAACTACATAGTTTTCAAAAAATTTCATTGCATTAACCGTCCAAGACGTTTCAGCACATTCAGTACAGTCATATTCTAAAACTCTCCTGCCAGGGCAGGGATACACCGTTCACACAGCAAGGGGTGCTCTTCCGATTCGCCGACGTGAGTCGAGTAGTTCCAGCATCTGTCGCACTTCTGTCCCTCTGCGTCTACTACTCCAATACCCAGTTTGTCAGTTTGGGTACTGTACTTCAGTCCTTCTAGTCGATCGTCAGACTCTAGCAACTCTACTTGAGAGGTGAGGAACAGGTAGCGCAGTTCGTCTACCCCATTGCTGCTCAGACTATCAACGGGATTCATTGCTTGTAGAGTTTGTTGCAGTTGGGTATTGAAAACATGTAGCAGAACTTTCGCCTCTAGAGAGGAGCCGATCGCCTTATCTGTGCGGGCCTGCTCCAGCACTTTATTCACCTCAGAGCGAATGTCGCGTAAGGACTGCCAGTTGGCGGCCAACTCTGGCTTGTTCCAGTCTGGCTCCAGCTTCACCCAACCCGCTTCAAACACCGATTTGTGTGGGGTGGAGTAGGGCAAGAACTGCCAGATGTCTTCTGCCATATGGCACAGGACAGGCGCGATCGCCCGTACCAGATTTTCCAGCGCCACCCAGATCACGGTTTGACAACTGCGCCGCCGGCGGGCATTTGCCGCACTGATATACAGCCGGTCTTTGGCGATGTCGAGGTAGAAGTTGGATAAATCCACTACACAGAAGTTCTGGACTGTCTGGAAGAAACGGAAGAACTGGAAACTCTCGAAGGCCTCGGTGACTTCGTTGAAGACTTCCGTAATCCGGTGCAGCATGTAGCGATCGAGTTCTGGTAGCTGGTCGTAAGACACCGCATCTGTTGCCGGGTCAAAGTCATGCAGATTGCCCAACAGGAAGCGGGCCGTATTACGGATCTTGCCCCGCACATCCCCCAATTGCTTCAAGATGTTTTTACCAATCAACACGTCGGAGGAATAGTCTACGGATGACACCCACAAACGCAGCACATCGGCTCCATAGGGTGGTTCCTGTTTCTGGTTCTTGCCGCCGTTGATAATGATCACTGGATCAAGCGTATTGCCCAGGGATTTGCTCATCTTGCGTCCCTGCTCATCCAGCGCAAATCCATGCGTCAACACCGTTTTGTAAGGCGCGTGACCATTGACCGCCACACTGGTGAGCAAACTGGACTGAAACCAACCGCGATGCTGGTCGGAGCCTTCCAGGTACATATCAGCAGGGTACTGTAGGGGCGAATGGCCATTCGCCCCTGCGTTAAGAACGGCTGCCCACGACGAGCCAGAGTCAAACCAGACATCCATTGTGTCGGTGCCTTTGCGATAGGTTTTGCCGTCGCTGCGGTAGGGTTCTGGCAACAGCTCCTCGACAGACAGTTCCCACCAGGCATCGGAGCCTTTTGCGGCAATGATGGACTGGACATAGGCAATAGTTTCCTGGGTGAGCAGGGGTTCGTTGGTGGCCTCGTCGTAGAACACTGGAATGGGGACGCCCCAACTGCGCTGACGGGAAATGCACCAGTCGGAGCGATCGGCAACCATGGGTGTGATCCGGTTTTCGCCCTGCGCGGGAATCCAGGTCACGTCGGCGATCGCCTGCAATGCCTGCTCTCGGAAGCCTTCCACGGAGGCAAACCACTGCTCCGTGGCTCGAAAGATCGTCGGTTTTTTGGTGCGCCAGTCGTAGGGATACTTGTGAACGTAGGGTTCTTCCTTCAAAAGCGACTCGGCTTCCCTTAAGGCATTCACAACCGCCCCGTTGCCCTCTCCCAGCACGTTCAAGCCTGCAAACGGGCTGGCTTCCTCGGTAAAGTTGCCATTGTCATCGACAGGGGCGAAGATCGGCAGTCCATAGCGCATCCCAACCAGGTAGTCATCCTGACCGTGACCCGGAGCGGTATGCACCAGCCGGTACCGGATTCCGTGGTGACGTAATCGCCGCCAATTACAATTTCACTCTGGCGATCGTAGAGGGGATGGCGATAGGTAACGTGCTCCAGGATTTTGCCCATCACGGTTGCCTGCACAGTCAGCGGTGTGCCCAGCGTTTCAGAGAGGCGATCGACTAGATCCTGAGCCACGATCAGGTACTTGAAGCGACCGGGCGCATTCTCACCCACTTCCACCACAGCGTAGACCAGTTCTGGATTGACGCTGACAGCCAGGTTTGCTGGAATCGTCCAGGGAGTTGTCGTCCAGATCGCAACACCCAGTTCTCCCAGGTAGGGATCCAACGGAGCTTGCAGTGCGGGCGGCAGTGCGGTGACCTCAAAGGCGGCGTAGAGCGATCGCGACGTGTGCCCTTCTGGATACTCCAGTTCAGCTTCTGCCAGAGCCGTCTTGGAACTGGGACTCCAATGCACTGGCTTGTGCCCCCGATAGATGTAGCCCTTCAGCACCATCTGACCAAACACCCCGATTTGCGCCGCCTCGTAGTCTGGCGTCAGCGTCAGGTATGGGTGATCCCAATCGCCCCAAACGCCAAAGCGCTTGAAGGTAGTCCGCTGTTCATCAACGGTTTTGAGCGCAAACTCTTTGGCCTTCTGCCGGATTCCCAGGGGTGTCAGCGCCCTGCGCTCCTCTGGCTTCATCGCCTGCAGCACCTTCAGCTCAATGGGTAAGCCATGACAGTCCCAACCGGGTACGTAGCGAACCTTGCGTCCCTTCAGCAGGTGGTACTTATTGATGATGTCTTTGAGAATCTTGTTTTGGGCGTGCCCGACATGCAATGCCCCGTTCGCGTAGGGCGGACCATCGTGCAGCACAAATGAGTCGCCAGGGTTAGACTGCGATAGCTTCTGATAAATCTGGTGCTCCTCCCAAAACTGTTGCAGTTCAGGTTCCCGCTTGACAGCGTTAGCCCGCATGTCGAAGTTGGTTTTGGGTAAGTTGACGGTCTCTTTGTATGCTCCGGGTTCTGTCGCAGCCATGTTTAGGAATTGTGCTCTCTGGAGAATGAGGTGTATGTAGTACTTGTAGTATAGCCGAAACTAATTGTTTGACAGCTTGTAGCTATTATCTTGGACAAATCGTATGGGCATCAACTTGGTCGTTGGATTTTAGATTGCAGATTTTAGATTGCAGATTCTGGGATTGGGTGATTTGCCATCCAATGGTCATGAATGCTTAGCAAAAAATACACACTCACCAGCTCTTTCCAATCTTCAATCTCCAATCTTCAATCCTTACAGTTCATTCTTTGGGTACAGACGAAAAATTGGCCGATTTGAGAGTGTTAGTGGTAAACCTAAACTCTTTAAAATGGTGGTTTTTTATGATGAGATTTGGTTTGAATGAGCTGAAAACAGCAGGTTTATTGGGATTGCTAAGTGGTTTGTTGGTGCTGGGTGGTTACTACCTGATTGGCAATGAGCAAGGATTGTACTTGGGCTTGGCGTTTGCGGCGCTGACTAGCTTTGGTTCCTGGTACTTCTCAGACCAGGCAGCACTGGCATCCTTTCAGGCGCAGCCTCTAACTCGCGAACAACTTCCTGAACTGTATGACTTGGTGGCTCGGTTGAGCGATCGCGCTGAGATCCCGATGCCCAAGCTGTTCATTGTACCGACCAAATCTCCCAATGCCTTTGCACGGGACGGGATCCCGATCACGCGACGGTCGCGGTATCCGAGGGCATTTTAGAGCTGTTGAGCAAGGAAGAGTTGGAAGGGGTGATTGCCCACGAGCTGACCCACATCAAAAATCGCGACACGTTGACGCAGGCCGTCGCAGGCACGATCGCCGGAGCGATCACCTATCTGGGACAAATCCTCAGCTTTGGATTGCTGTACGGTCCTGTCTCGCGTGACGATCGCCGGGGTGGAAATCCATTTGGTGTGCTGTTCCTGATTTTCCTGGCTCCAATTTCGGCATCCCTGATTCAGCTAGCCATCTCCCGGACTCGTGAGTTTGCGGCTGACCTGGGTTCGGCTCAAATTACGGGGAATGCGATCGCCTTTGCCAGCGCTTTGGAGAAGCTGGAAGTTGTCAGTCATCAAATTCCGATGAATGGCAATCCGACGATGACACCGTTGCTGATTGTCAATCCGCTTACACCCAAAGGATTGCAAGCTCTGTTTCTCACCCATCCTCCGACCGAAGAGCGCATTCGCCGACTCAAAGAGTTAGCACAGCAGCAAATGCCAGTCGCGGTTTAGATATGCTGAGGTTTGATGCATGGGCAAGTAGTCGTCAGTTCTTTGACTACGCTGAAACCCCTGCCGGGGGACACAGCCGTCCCCTGAATTCGGGGTTGGGGGCTGCCACCAAGCACTAGGTTTTGCAGCCACAGTTCTCTTCAGAAATAGCCATCTTTTTCGCATTGTAGAATAGGCACACCTCTACCGCTATCCAGATGTGTTCAGTAACCTCTCAGGAAAAGTTGAAGTTGATCCCAACGGTGGGTTTCTGTGTTTGACGAGTCACTGGCAACCGAATCCCAAGGCTCCTGACCCAGAGATGCCGGGGCTGAAGCAGGTCATGCTGCGCTACATTCCAGCGAAGCCGAAAGACTCATGCTTATGTGGCAGCGGCAAACTCTATAAAGACTGTTGTCAGGCTCGGCGTTACTGGCAACCCATTTGCCCCAATCCGGCTATGGCAGGCTATAGCCTGGTTGTTTCTCAAGCGGCCACGTTCAGGTCGGTAGATGGGGCAGTCCTGCGATCGCAATTGATGGAAGATGATCGACTGTATTGCACAGACGACAGCATCAAGAGCAGCTTTTGGACGCTATGGGGGGATCCAGTCTACGACGATCGCCAGTACGGAACCTATTGCTTTGGCGATTTGGAACTCAAAAACAACCGCACGTTTGTAGTCACGGCAATGAGCAACCTGCGAATGCGGATATTGCTAGAGTTGCTACAAGAGGTTGCAGGCGACACACTGGGTAAACCTCGGATGACCTACGACTCAATCGATGTACTCGATAAGGTGACCGGCAAGCAAATCAAGTTCAACCCATTGCAACACGGACTATAGACCAAAACCTCGGAGTTTTAAGCAACGATGCGGGTCAGAGGCTTGATTCCTGGTTAAAAACTCCGAGGTTTGCGTCAGTCCCGTTCATAAGAAATTTTTCTTTTAGGAATGCTGACAGAGAGTGCTGTATTTGCTGATGGCAACTAATATGGGTGGCTATGCGCCAACTTCTCAGCAAGGTAAACGGTCTTGTATTTTCGCGTCGCTGTTAACCAAGACCATCAACGAGTGCATTTCCGCTGATGATGCCCTTGGCTGGTTCGCTCACTGTGGTTTATTCATCTGAGAACCGATGTAATCCTCAGTTGAGGCAATACTAAAAAGCGTTGCCAGTTCCGTTTTCGACTGCGATATTGAATCGGTTGCGGAAAGACACTGACTAAAACCGAGAGTTTAACCTGACGATGAACCTGTAGCAATAACAACAGGAGTTGTAGGGCTAGACTACTGGCTTTCACTGAGATGGGCACGGAGGGTCATTTGGTAAGGTGCAGGAAACATATTTTTGGGGTAAGTCACCTTTGTGCCCCTATTTTTGTCCTCTCCATTTTCTCAAAAGCTTTGTTCCATCTACCCTAGAGTTACCTTGTCACCCGTTAAGTGAACACTCATTAAAAAGTCAGGGTTAGCCGTTCAGCCATACGCCTGACCAAATCACGTCCAGCTCGGAATCTATAGCTTTCCCTTAAGCAAAACTCCAGGTCTGGACGTAAACAAGGTTTTAACAGAGCACTTAACTAATCAAGTACTCGCTGACCAAAGCTGCCCGGTGACTGCGATCGTAGTACGGGTAACTGCAGATCAAAACATTCGGCTACACCTCTGTCTTGATGTTGACATTGGGCTGGCGTTCCGCAAAATATCTACTTAAGAATGTATTGACCAACGATAGAATTACTGGACCGAGAATAATCGCCAGCAATCCATGAACCGAGAATCCGGGAACCAGTACTGCCGCCAACCAGAAGCAAATACCATTTACGACAAGCGAAAATGAGCCAAGAGTCAGCACGTTCAGCGGTAACGACAAAACTGACAATACGGGTCTAACTGAAGAGTTAATCACCCCAATGGCGATCGCTGCAGTGAGAGCAGCAGGGAATGTTGCAATATTAACCCCTGGAACAAAATCAACAATCAGCAGACTCAACGCTGTTGCCAATGTTGTGAAAAAGAATCCAATCATAATAAACCCCTCAATCTAATCAGTAATTCAGCCAAATGGTTTTAACGAGTACCCGGTCTAGAAGAAATAATTTAAGGTTTTCGACAGGCTTAATCACCTGTCGAAAACTGTGCGGCAAGCACTAGATAATTCCAGATCCTTTGCCACGTTGATCGCGTTCTGTGGATAGCTTACCGGTTTCATCGTTATCATTGATGTCGTGTAGTTCCTCAGCACGCTTGGCAGCTTGCTCTTCCGCTTCATCGCTAGCATCACCAGGAACTTCGTAGTACATCTCCGGCTCAACTGGATAATTGTTCAGTAAACCTTCTTTGTCTACCGTGTAGCCGCCCGATGTATCCAAGCCTCCTTGTTCTTCATTAGGTAGATTCTTATATGCCTCGCCTTCTCGTTCTTTTCGTGCGGCTGTCTCGGCAGGAATGATGCCTCTATCGTATGCGTCAGATTCAACTCGTTGATTGGTCATAACCATATCCAAACTCAACAACAACTTATCAACCAGTAGTATGAAGCTTCACTGAAGAAAATTGCTTCTATCTGAAGGATAAACATCGTTTCCAACAATTCTGCCCATTGGCATAGGTGTATCAGGTCAAACTGCGATTGTGGGCTAGAGAGAGCACTCTTTTTGATGGTTTATAGCTCTTAAATTTATCTTGTTTGGGCTGAAAATTTTACCTATTTCAACTACTTAATAAAAAAAATCTGAGTAGCAGTAACACTACTCAGATCATTTATTTTTCAAACCATTTTTTCAGGATCTCTAACCCAAAAACGACGCTAGACCACGTCTAGCTGGAATCTG
>JAAUSG010000348.1 GCA_012034055.1 Leptolyngbyaceae cyanobacterium RU_5_1
TAGTAGTTGTCACTGCACGGCGTTTATCAGCACAAACGAAAAGGGGAAGGGGGCAACTGAGAGCTTTTTAAATTTTTGGTTCCCAGCTTGTCACTCTAATCTTTACCGATATCAGCTCAGAACTCCTGCGGAAGAATCAGTTTCATGGGTTTTGAGCATGCCATAGGCTTACGTTCTAAATCTAGAGTATCTGCACAACGCCTGGAGAACGATAGTCAGAAATGTTGCTAGATTATGTCGTCCATTTCGCAAAAAGCGAGTTACAGTATGGCTGCAGGTAAATATAATCGAATCTAAGCATCTTAGATTTTGAGTCAGATATTTTTTAAGTTTGAGTTTCTTCGATTTAGTCACTCGTTTCCTCAAATCTTTGGAACATATTCAACTACTCTTTCGACTATAGATTTAACTCACATACAACCAGAAAGTGATTGAAGGGTATCGAAATGCAACTCTCTCTGAAAACTTCTAAAGCGATCGCAGCACTCTCAGCCCTGGCGACGGCATCTGTTCTTTTATCTGCCGGTGCTGCATCTGCTCAACCCAAGGGCTTTGACGGTGCCTACGTTGGGGGCGGGATTTCGGCGGGTGTGACCAACGGTGGACAGCAGGAAGATGCTGCCAACATCGGCGGGCACATTCAAGGTCGGGTCGGTATTCCTAAGACTCCTGTTTCGGCTAGAGGCTCTGTTTTGTTTGGGTCAAACAATGCTGCCATTATGCCAATGGTCACTTATGACATCCCAGTTGCTAGAGACACCAATGTTTATGTTGGAGCTGGGTATTCGTTTGTTGAGAAAGATGGCAGAAACACTCCTCTAGGTAATAAGAGTGCTCCTGTCGTTACGGTTGGAGCCGAATCAGGGATTACGAAGGACATTGTCGTATACGGCGACGCAAAGTTGGGCGTTAACGCCTACCAAAACAGCAACGCTAGCGCGCTTAGCCTGCAAGCAGGACTGGGCTATCGCTTCTAGTACTCTGCCACGCAGATCGCTGTGGGTCTAACTCCTTTTGGTGTGTTGTCACAAACCACGTCCAGCTCGGAATCTGTAGCTTTCCCTTAAGAAAAACTCCAGATCTGGACGTGAACAAGGTTTAGTTCTCCGCTCCATGACATAGGAGGCTTCTGGTACTCGCCAGGAGCCTTTTCTCTATATAGAACTATGAAAATCGCCTTAAACCTTGTTCAGAATTTCTAAGAACACGATAGTCTGCAAAGGAGCAGTGCTAGGATCGAAAAACATCCAACACATCCCGATCGGCTTACCGGGAATCCAGGCTCTCGATTTTGCCCAAATCAACCTTTTTACCCCCGGTTAGTTCAGCATTCTCAGGAGCCAAGTTGTAGACACGATCCTTCTTATACTTACAGCATCCAATGGTCAACACGTCAGCACCACCAGTTGTTCGCAAATCTTCCAAAGTAGAAGCCATCAAAGAACGCAGCAATTTTTTACGAGAACCCGTTGCCTCCGAATTGCTTCAGGACACCACCCATTTCACCGAAGATGCTATTCAAGTCCTGAAGTTTCATGGCTCTTATCAGCAAGACAATCGGGATAATCGGATTAAAGGGCAGGAAAAAGACTATCAGTTCATGCTGCGCACCCGGAGTCCGGGTGGTTTCATTCCGCCACAGCTTTACCTGACCTTGGATCGGCTGTCCGATGAGTACGGTAACCACACGATTCGGGCAACCACTCGTCAAGGCTTCCAACTGCACGGCATTTTGAAGAAGAATCTGAAGGCAACGCTGGCGGGCATTGTCAGAAGCATGGGATCGACACTGGGGGCGTGTGGTGATTTGAACCGCAATGTGATGGCTCCGCCAGCACCCTACAAAAATCGCCCAGAGTATCAGTACGCCTGGGAGTATGCCGACAATGTAGCCGATTTGCTCACCCCTCAGACGGGCGCGTACTATGAGATTTGGCTGGATGGAGAGAAAGCAATCTCAGCCGCAGAGAATCCAGACGTTGTGGCGGCGCGTCAGCGTAATGGCACTGGCACCATCTTCCACGATTCGGAGGAGCCGATCTACGGCACGTACTACATGCCGCGCAAGTTCAAGTGCTGCGTGACGGTGCCAGGCGACAATTCTGTCGATCTGTTCTCTCAAGATGTCACCCTGGTTGTGATTACGGACGATCGCGGTGAGCTACAGGGCTTCAACATCTATGCAGGTGGCGGATTGGGACGGACTCACAATAAAGAGGAGACGTTTCCCCGGATTGCCGATCCGATCGGCTACGTAGACAAGGCAGATGTTTACGAGGCCGTGAAGGCGATCGTGGCAACTCAGCGGGACTATGGCGATCGCGGCGATCGTCGCCATGCCCGGATGAAATATCTGTTAGAAGACTGGGGCGTTGAAAAATTCCGCGCCAAGGTTGAAGAATATTTGGGTAAGCCGATTCAGCCGATGCATCCCATGCCCGAGTTCAACTATCTGGACTTCCTGGGTTGGCAGGAGCAGGGGGATGGCAAGCTGTTTGTCGGCATTGCGATCGAGAACGGCCGAATCAAGGACGAGGGCGCATTCCAGCTCAAAACTGCCCTGCGGGAAATTGTGCAGACATTCAACGTGCCAATGCGGTTGACTCCTAGCCAAAACATCATTCTCTATGAGATTGAACCATCGCAGCAGGCAGAGATTCAGCAAATTCTGACTCGTTGTGGGATTCAGCGTGAGGATGAGATTGACCCACTGGTGCGCTATTCAATGGCCTGTCCAGCGCTACCCACCTGTGGACTGGCAACGACTGAATCAGAACGAGTAATTCCCAGCATTCTGGATCGGATTCGAGCCTCGCTAACCAAAGTTGGGCTGCAAGACGAACACTTCATCATTCGCATGACTGGCTGCCCGAATGGCTGCGCCCGACCTTATTTAGCAGAGCTGGGCTTTGTCGGCAACGGACCCGGAACCTACCAGCTCTGGCTGGGTGCCGCTCCCAACCAGACGCGACTGTCTCAGGTTTACCTGGAAAAAATGCATGTCGATCATCTGGAAACGACGCTGGAGCCAGTATTTGTCTACTTCAAGCGCGATCGCAAACCAGAAGAGAGTTTTGGTGACTTCTGCGATCGCGTGGGTCTGGCTGCCATCCACGAGTTCGCTACCAGTTACCAACTCGACGATGTTGTCGATCAGGTCAGCAGTATCGTCGAAGCTGCTGTTGCAGACGTTGTTGAAGCTGTTGTTGCAGACGTTGGCAGCACAAACGGCAAATCCGCATCCCCCGCCACAACGCTATCCAGCAAATCCCGCCATCGAGTCACCGTCCGCAGTGACGTATACACTCGCCTCCAGGCAGCCGCCTCCCGCGCTGGAAAACCGATCAGCCATCTGGCGTCAGAGGTGATTGAGGCGTATTTGCAGGGACTGGGTGAGGAGTAGAGGGTAGAGAGTGGAGGGTGGGGAGGTGAAGAGATAATGGAGAGTGGGGAGTAGGGGAGTTGGAGAGTGTGTGAATCTGGGATCTGTCACTCCATGACTCCTTACCCTCTACCCTCCACCCTCTACCCGTATGCTCCAGCGCGTTGTCGTCGATCCGGCAAACATCAAACCTCCTTGGATTCTCCTGACGTCTGAGCAGCAGCACTACCTGAGTCGGGTGTTGAGGTTGACTGTGGGCGATCGCTTCATTGCAATGGATGGACAAGGGCAGTCCTGGATAGCCAGCCTGGTGCATCCAGATCCACCAAATCAGCTCCGGGCGCAAATTCTGGAGTCTGTATTAACCCAGACAGAGCTGCCCATAGCCGTAACGCTGGTAATCGCATTGCCAAAGGGAAACACCTTTGACGAAGTAGTGCGCCAGGTAACTGAATTGGGAGTAAGCAGCATTGCTCCCGTAATCAGCGATCGCACCCTGCTCAACCCCAGTCCCCCAAAACTGGAACGCTGGCAACGCATTGCCCAGGAAGCCGCTGAACAATCCGAACGCCAAATCGTCCCCACCCTTCTGCCGCCAATCCCCCTTC
>JAAUSG010000090.1 GCA_012034055.1 Leptolyngbyaceae cyanobacterium RU_5_1
AAAAGCCTTAAATCCCCCTTATTAAGGGGGATTTAGGGGGATCTAAATCTTTGTTTACAAACAGTTTCTAATAGTTAATAATCACTGATTAATCAACAATGCAACTGGAAAATGTTGTAGTGCTTCTGCAACTGAAAGTGCGGCATTAGATTTAAGCGTCTGCAATGTGATTGCATTCTTCCAGGTCATTGGCATTGCCTGAGGGAGTTGAATGTGGGTGTCCTGCCAGCGCTCTCCCAGTGGCAGCTCTCCCGGTTTAATGATGCTAGATAAAAATCGGGGAGCGATCGCGATCGCAACCTTCCCTTCATAGCATCTCGCAAACGTCACAACATGATTTGCAAATGTTCCAGAAACATTCAATGACTGGTAGTCTCCTTGCTGAAAAACATCTAAATACTCGTTTCTGACCTGAAGTAGTGTTGCTGTCAGAAACAGTTTGACTCTACCGTCTTCCTTAATAGACAACAGTTCATCAATTAGACCCAAAACATCGGTGCTGGCTTTGGCTTGAATCTCGTCTAACCAGGCAATTCGTTGCTCGTAATCCACTGGACGGCGATTATCTGGATCGACAAGACTCAAATCCCACAATTCATCACCTTGATACAAATCAGGCACACCAGGAGCCGTATTTTTTAGCAGAACTTGAGATAGGGAATTAAAAATACCGTACTCCGCCACTTGGGTTTGAAACGGGCGCAACGCTTGCAAAAACTCATTGGTTTCGGGAGCTAATAAAACCTTTTCCACAAAGGTGAGATAGCTCTCTTCGTAGGCGCTGTCGGGTCTTAACCAGGCTGTATGCACCTTGGCTTCTCGCACCGCTTTGATCACATAGTTTTTGATCCGATCGACGAATTCAGGAAACTCCGCTTCAGCAAACGGAAAAGCACCCACCAATGTTTGATACAAAAAATACTCATCATTGCGATCGGGAACCGCTCTGCCATTAACGTGCAGCTTCTTATTCCGATTCAATTCACTCCAACGTTGTACCTGCTTCTCCCACGCTTCTGGCATTTCTGAAAGTACGTTTAACCGCGATCGCACATCTTCGCCGCGCTTGGTGTCATGGGTTGCTGTGGCGTTCATCGAGTGTAGCCAGCGATCGCGCTTTTTCTGATTAAAGGCATGAAAGGTCTCTAACGAAATTCCAAAGTGTCCAGGGTTTCCACCCACCTCATTCAGAGATAACAATCGGTTGTAAATATACAGCAGCGTATCTTCAACTCCCTTTGCCATCAACGGCCCCGTTAACTGCTGTAACTTCATCACAAAATGAAGTCGTTCGGCTCTTTGTTCTTCAGTCAAATACTCTTCATTCTCATGCAGCAGTAATTGCTTAATGAAGTGAAGTTCTTTCAGTAATAACGGTATACATTCCCTGGCATTTTCAATTGCCTCCATGATGTAAGCTCGATCTTGATCGCTCACCTCTTCTGCTGCAATGTAGGTTCGATACACTGGAAAAAATGTTAAAATCTCTGTCAAAGCTCGTTTCAAACCATAGGCTGTAAAATCGCTTCCCTGCCGTGTTTGACCTGCAATTCGCTTCAGCGTTTGCGCCAGATTGTCAACATCCCCCCTCAGATTCTTTTCAATAATCAGTCGCTTTTTGTCAGCAATGAGTTCCTCATAGGGTGTATGTAACCCTGTAAAGCGCGAATAGATGTCTTGAAACTTCTGCTCATGCTCAGACTGGCAGAAAATACTATTCAAATAATTGAGGAATTCATAACCACTGGTGCCTTGAATTTGCCACTGGGATGGAGGACTTTCCTGTAGCTCCAGAATCTTCTCAACCACAATATAGGTATCTCCTACTTTCTCCCTCAATCGTTCTAAGTATTGAAGTGGATGGTAGAGACCATCAATGTGGTCAATTCGCAGCCCAGTTATTTTGTGATCTTCAACTAATTGCTCAATCAACGTATGGGTTTTATGAAACACCTTGAGTTCTTCAACCTTTACGGAAATGAGTTCATTGATGGTAAAGAACCGGCGATAGTTGATTTCCTCTGCTCCAACCTTCCAGAATGACAAGCGATAGAATTGCTCTGAAAGTAAATTGTCTAATGGATTAAAACGTTCTGAAACTCCTTTTTCACCGTTGAAGAAAACCAGGTTTGCATCAAAAAATTCTTGGATTAACGAGTTTTGAGTATAAAGCTCCCAGAGAAGCCCTTTAACAAAGGCAATCTGATCGTAGCGTTCTCGCCCTCTGGTTTCTACTGAAATGCTTTTAATCAGATAAAGCACACCTAATAACTTAATAAAATCTGGGTGTTTTCGCCCTAATGATCTAGCTAATTGTCCTAAGTCTTGAGTGATAAAACGGGCGTAGGATTCGATCCTGATTGGCAGCTTCAAGGCATAGTAGTTGATGCTGAGTCCGGAGTCATTGTAGTCCAGTTGAATTTCGCCATTCTCCAAACATTCTCCATAGAAATTGCCGAGTAGAGGCGTCAATACTTTGCCCTTAAAGGCTTCGTAGGCATGATTCCATTCAATGTCAAAGAAGTCGAAGAATTCAGAGTCTGGTCCATTCTCCAAAATGTCAGTTAAATACTGGTTTTGACTGTCGTAAGCCATATGATTCGGCACGATATCTTGCAACCATCCCATGCCGCGTTGCTGAAGTTCGTTGATGAGTGCCTCAAACTGTTCTGATGATCCGACTTCTGGATTTAACTGAGTTGGATCGACGACGTCATACCCATGCGTACTGCCTGCTCTCGCTTTGAAAATGGGTGATGCATAAAGATCAGAAATCCCCAGTTTAGCAAGGTAAAAAACAATCTTTTGGGCATCCTCAAACGTGAATCCACTGTGAAACTGTATTCGATAGGTTGCCGCTGGTATTCTCATGGTTTAAGGAGTTTTAAGTAGGTGGGCATAATTAAACCGAAGATTTGACTGAAAAGGTGTCAGGTGTCAGGTAACATTACTTGGAATGACGATTGGGGATCGTAGAAGTAGCGAGTACCCGGTTTCACACCTGCTGCCGTAGCGCGCCAGTAGCCTTGCTCTAAGGTCGATTTTTGCATTTATTTCTCAAATTGGCACGGCTATTGGCTAGCAGAACATCCGCTGGTCAACTCGATAATTTCTTCAAATTGAAAGTGATAGACCAGGGTTTTGAGTGTATCTGCCAAATTCCAATGGGTCGCTGGAATTTGCTCAATCAACGTCAACAACTGTTGATCTCTTCCCTCAATAGCCGCCTGGTGTAATTCGGTAATCCACTGGTTTGGCATCACTTGTAATTGTTGTAGGGTCAGGCGATCGCGCTCAACCAGACTCCCCTGAGCACTGATCTGAGCGCTGTCATTGGGCAGTAATTGCTCAGTATCATATCGATATTGAACGTTCAAGTGCTCCGCTAATTTGGCAAAAATGGCCTCATCTTCAAAGGGGGTGCTAATCCAGGCATCGCATCCGATCGCGGACATCGCCGACCATTCCTGCTCAAATGCGCTGTCAATGATTGCAAGAATTACCGTTGATCGTCCTTTGGCAGTTGATTTGATCCATTGGATGGCTTCATAGTCGCTGACCACCGGCGATCGCATATCGATCCAAATCAAATGGGGTTCCCAGCTTTCCCACAATTCAACCGCGTCCAGTCCATGCATCGCCACTTGCACCTCAAAGCCAACGGGTTCAAGGAGCTTGATCAACCGATGATGGGTTGCCCATTCGTCATCGATCACAAGCAGGCGATAGTGCGGCTGACCGGGTGCCAATCTGACCACGCGCTGAGGTTGGTAAGCCGCAGACGACTCCATTGCCTGCGCGAGATTAACGGGCAGGGTGAAGCGAAACACACTGCCCCGTCCAACCTGACTTTCAACCATGATCTCCCCTCCCATCAGGTGAACGAAGTTGCGGCTAATGGACAGCCCTAAGCCTGCTCCCTCGGAAAATTGCTGTCCAATCTGAGTTTGCACAAAAGGCTGAAACACCCGTTGCAGATCCTCGGCCGCAATGCCGAGTCCGGTGTCTTCGACTTCAAAGCGAAGTGCGAGGTGCGTTTCTTGAATGCCCGATAGGGCTATAGTGCGAAGTATTTCCTCTTCGTCCTTCGTCCTTCGTCCTTCGTCCTTCTCAATTCCGCTCACTCTTAGCGTCACGCTTCCCGTTTCAGTAAACTTAATCGCGTTGCCCAGCAGGTTGAGGAGCACCTGGCGGAGTTTGCCTTCGTCAGTGGTGATGTATTGCGGAATGTCGGCGGCGCGATCGCAGGTGAGGGTGAGCGACTTGGTGTTGGCTTTGAAGTGCAGCATTGCCTGAAGATTGTCTAGTAGTTGGTAGAGGTCAACGGTCGTGGGCTGCAACCGGACTCGACCGGCTTCCAGTTTGGACATTTCCAACACTTCGTTGATGAGCTCCAGCAGGTGTTGTCCACTGCGGTTGATGATGTTGCTGTAGTCTCGGTAGTCGGGTTGCAGGAGCGGATCATGGCTCATGATTTGGGTGAAGCCGAGAATTGCATTCAGGGGTGTGCGCAGTTCGTGGCTCATGTTTGCCAGAAATTCACTTTTGGCACGATTGGACCCTTCCGCAGCTTCTTTTGCGTGTTGCAATTCGAGTTCAACCTGTTTGCGATCGCTGATGTCTTCCAACAACAATAACAATCCATCGGGTTTGTTGAACCCATTGGCGGAGTAATAGCTGAGGGGTTCAAGTCTGAGGTCAAACCAGCGTTCACTCTGTTGTAGATTTGTGTGTGTAATAGCATGGTTCGCCTTTAGTTTCTCCAGACTTGTCTGCCATTGGTTCTGGTTCAACCAGTTTGGAATTAATTTGTTGTTCAAACGATCGCCAACTTTGATGTTCAGCCATGTGGATGCAACTGGATTACAGAACCAGACGATCCCATTCAGGTCAGAGGCTAACAGCCCGATGGACATACTGCGGGCGATCGCGGCTTGAGTCGATTGGGAACGCCCAAACTGTTCTGCCAGCATCGCGAGTTGGGCAACTCTCAATATGGCTTCTTGAGACTCGGGTCGGAAGGGGGGTTGAACGGAGATGAATGAATCGACCGGTTTCGTCGTGTCAACCACCAGATCCTGATGGTAATGATTCCAGAGTTGTTCAACTTGTTTGCGGAGTAGATGGTTTTCTCGTAATCGTTCGCTGAGTCCAACGGTTGCCGCTGTGGTAATGCCCAGAATCAGGGGAGACGCAACCGGGAGTAAATGATTGAGTCGCAACAACAGCACACTCAGGAATACCCAACTTCCACACAATCCGCTGATCACAATCAGTTGTTGACGAGTATTCAACCCAACCAACAACCAACCTAAACCCGGACCGACCAGCACCAGAATGAATCCCAACCAACCTGTACTGAGCGGCTTTAAATCGTTCTGCTGTAGCAAGTTATTGATCACCGTGGCGTGCAGGTGAACACTGGTCACTGGAGGATTTTGATCAAAGGGCGTTACCATTGAATCAAAGCCAGTTGCCGTCACACCGACTACGACAATTTTGTTGTGAAATGCCTGGGATGAAACTTTACCTTGAATGACCTCTGCAAACGAATAGTGCGGGAGTTGGTTTGCAGACCCTACCCAGTTCACATGGAGTGGCTGATTGAGCGTTGGCAGGGGGACAGGTCGTTGCACCCATCCGTAGGCTTCAACAGCTGCTACTCCCAGCGCGGGTCGCCCGTGAATTTGCCAATCGACTTGCCGCACGATGCCGTCTGGGGGTTCTCGTTTCACAACGTGGCCAGTGGCGATCGCAGCATTTCCCAATTGTGAAACTGGTGGCAGCGGCATTCCAGTGGCATCCCAGGCTTGCGCCAGTACTACGCGACCGTGGTGCTGGATTGCCTGGGCCAGTTGCGCATCGGCTGGGCTGGATTCAGACCAAATCAAATCAACGACGATAACGCCAGAGTTGGCTTGAGAAAGCACATTCAGCAGCTTGACATAGTGTTGACGGGACCAGGGAAAGCGTCCCAATTGCCGCAAACTGGCATCATCGATCGCCACCAGCACCACGCGATCATCCCAGAGTCGTTCTCCCCGCATCCGAAAACCAGCCCGGTAGGCAATGTCCTCTAACGGCTGCAGCACCCCCATTTTCAAGAGAATCGCGATCGCTACAAGGGTGACACTTCCGGGTAACCATCGCCATCGGTGCTGGTAGAAACTCCAGTTCATGGTTTGATCACCAGGTAATGCGTTTGCTGCCGACCTAGAGGCGTGACTACGGTAATCAGAAGTCCCTGATGGGAGGTCGCTGGAACCACAACGCTGAATTGTCCGTTGCGATCGGTGGCTTGGGATTTCTCTCCTACAAAAACCATGTTCACCGGATCAACCTGACCCTTGATACGAACCCGACGAATTCCTGCCCGAATTTGCTTTTCCAGGGTATAACGCAACTCAGTGTTGTCGTTCAAGGGCACAGGCGGGGAAGGCGCTTCTCCTGGGATAGTGAAATTTTGGAACCCACCGGACACCGCAACCGTCTGCCCCTGCGCGATCGTATCCACACTGCCCGTCAGCGTGGCCACGCCCGTTTTGCCCGTGGGTTGCACCCCCACTCCAAACTCAGTTCCTCTGACCGCACTCACCCCAGCCGGTGTTTGAATATGCAACCTGGAACCGCGATGAGTAAACCGCCGTAATTGTAGACGCACCTGTCCACGTAAAATATCTAAGTGGGTAATGCGACCGTTGTCTGCGGCAAATTCCAATAATCGCACGGTGACTTTCGTATTCTCGGCAACATTGATGAATCCAATTCCCGTATCAACCTCCAGGCGCGTATTGGATCGTTGCCCGGTGGTCACCGCATCTCCAACCATTTGCAAGCGATCGCCCGCTTTGGCAGAGCGCAGGCGATTCTGGTGTTGGTATGTAACACTGCCATTCGTCTGTTGCACAGCCAGCCAGCGATTGACGCGCACCGGCAGCGATTGTTGGGAAGCTCCTTCAACACTCAACAGCACCAGTGCCAACCCAGTCAGCAGAACGACTCGGTTGGACATTGCCCAGCGGCGATCGTCCAGTAACGTTTTCAGGTTCGCGAAATAGGATTTCATATTACTCTTTGCAGATAGGGGCTAGGGGTTAGGGGCTAGGGGCTAGAAGCTAGGGGGAGATGAGGGAGATGAGGGAGATGAGGGAGATGAGGGAGATGAGGGAGATGAGGGAGATGAGGGAAACAATCTCAAATCTGCAATCTCCATTCCTCAGTCATTCCTCACACATTTCTTACACTTTTCAGCGTGAAATAAAATGTTGTGCCTTCATCAGGCTGAGATTCTACCCAAATGCACCCACCCTGTGTTTCAACAATTTTCTTACAGGTTGCTAAACCAATTCCCGTTCCGGGATATTTTTCCTGGGTGTGGAGCCGTTGGAAAATTTCAAATATCTGCTCCAGATTCTGAGGTTCTATGCCAATCCCATTGTCATGGACTCCAAAGCGCCATTCGTTGTGCTGCTGTAAGGCTGAAATCTTAACGTGCGGGGTCACTCCTGGATGCACAAATTTAATTGCATTGCTGATCAGGTTTTGAAACAGTTGGATTAATTGGATTTTGTTACCGATTACGGTTGGCAGTAGACCATAGCTCAAGCAAGCCTTTTGTGTCGCGATCGCCATCTGCAAATTGTCTGATACCTGTTTCAAGACAAGATTGCAATCGACTGATTGGAAGTCCTGGTTTTTTTTGCCAACCCGCGCATAGATCAGCAAATCTTGAATGAGTTGCTGCATTCGGTCTCCAGATTTATGAATCCGATTCAGGTAATCACAGGCCAGTTCATCTAGATTGTCCTGATATTTCATTAACAGGAGTTTCACAAAGCCGATCACGGTTTGCAGCGGTTGTTGTAAGTCGTGAGAGACGACATAGGCAAACTGCTCTAGCTCCCGGTTGGAGCGGACTAATTCCTTGTTCTGCTCAATCAGTTGCTGTTGGAGATGCTGAATTCGTAACTGATGTTCAATCCGGGCTAACACTTCTCTTTCCTGAAACGGTTTAGTGACATAATCGACTCCGCCAACCGCAAACGCTCTCACCTTATCCAGAGCATCATCCAGGGCACTCACAAAAATAATCGGCACTTCACACGTTTCAGGATTCGCTTTCAGAGATTGGCAAACTTCGTAGCCGTTCATTTCAGGCATTTTGATGTCGAGCAGGATCAGGTCAGGTGGATCGGCCTGTACGGAGGCGATCGCCCGGTGGCCGCTGAGTGCCTTGCGTACAGCGAATCCCTGGTTTGTCAACATCGCCGATAGCAGCCGCAAGTTGTCAGGCGTATCATCAACGATGAGAATGTCTCCTTTAGAAACACCAGCCTGATTAAATGTCATGAGTCACTTTCCGAAGTAGAGTGCGTGGGCAAATGGATTGAAGAAGAACGATAGAACGATAGAGGTACCAGGCAATTAGTCAGAAGCACACCCGCTCGTCAACTCAATAATTTCTTCAAATTGAAAGTGGTATACCAGTGTTTTCAGTGTATCTACCAAATCCCGATAGGTCGCTGGAATTTGCCCAATCAATGTCAATAACTGCTGATCTCTTCCCTCAACAGCCGCCTGGTGTAATTGGATAATCCATTGCTTTGGCATCACTTGTAACTGCTCTAGGGTCAGGCGATTGCGCTCAATCGGTTGTGGTTGATGGTTGACAACAGACAATTGCTCAGGTTCTTCATAGAGATATTGCACTCCTAAGTGTTCTGCTAATTTGGCAAAAATGACCCCGTCTTGAAAAGGTTTACTAATACAGTCATCACATCCGATCGCAACCATAGCAGACCGTTCTTCTTCAAATGCACCGCTGATCACTGCAATAATGACTGTTGACCGTCCTTTGGTGGTTGATTTGATCCATTGAATGGCTTCATAACCACTATTGATGGGGACTTGCATATCGATCCAAATCAAATGGGGTTCCCAGCTTTCCCACAATTCAACCGCGTCCAGTCCATGCATCGCCACTTGCACCTCAAAGCCAACGGGTTCAAGGAGCTTGATCAACCGATGATGGGTTGCCCATTCGTCATCGATCACAAGCAGGCGATAGTGCGGCTGACCGGGTGCCAATCTGACCACGCGCTGAGGTTGGTAAGCCGCAGACGACTCCATTGCCTGCGCGAGATTAACGGGCAGGGTGAAGCGAAACACACTGCCCCGTCCAACCTGACTTTCAACCATGATCTCCCCTCCCATCAGGTGAACGAAGTTGCGGCTAATGGACAGCCCTAAGCCTGCTCCCTCGGAAAATTGCTGTCCAATCTGAGTTTGCACAAAAGGCTGAAACACCCGTTGCAGATCCTCGGCCGCAATGCCGAGTCCGGTGTCTTCGACTTCAAAGCGAAGTGCGAGGTGCGTTTCTTGAATGCCCGATAGGGCTATAGTGCGAAGTATTTCCTCTTCGTCCTTCGTCCTTCGTCCTTCGTCCTTCTCAATTCCGCTCACTCTTAGCGTCACGCTTCCCGTTTCAGTAAACTTAATCGCGTTGCCCAGCAGGTTGAGGAGCACCTGGCGGAGTTTGCCTTCGTCAGTGGTGATGTATTGCGGAATGTCGGCGGCGCGATCGCAGGTGAGGGTGAGCGACTTGGTGTTGGCTTTGAAGTGCAGCATTGCCTGAAGATTGTCTAGTAGTTGGTAGAGGTCAACGGTCGTGGGCTGCAACCGGACTCGACCGGCTTCCAGTTTGGACATTTCCAACACTTCGTTGATGAGCTCCAGCAGGTGTTGTCCACTGCGGTTGATGATGTTGCTGTAGTCTCGGTAGTCGGGTTGCAGGAGCGGATCATGGCTCATGATTTGGGTGAAGCCGAGAATTGCATTCAGGGGTGTGCGCAGTTCGTGGCTCATGTTTGCCAGAAATTCACTTTTGGCACGACTGGCGGTTTCTGCCGCTTCTTTCGCGATTTCTAGCTCGGCTGATTGGTGTTGAAGCTGGGAGAACAGTTTTGCCTGTTGCAGGGCAACTCCCAATTGAGTACTGGTATAGATGGCTAGATTGATTTCGGTATCTTTCCAGTCGCGAGGGCTGACATTCTGATAACTTGCCAATAGCCCCCAAAGTTGACTGCCCTGAAAAATGGGAACGGTGAGGTATGCTCTGGCTTGAAACTGCTCCAAAAGATCTAGATAGCGTGGGAAAAAGTTGGCTTGATAAATATCGCGAACACACAGATAAGCTGCTCCCTGGCTATAAACTCCTCCCTGAAGGTTTTTCAAGTAAGTATCCTGCACTGGCTGACTGGCATAATTCCAGTTTTTCACCCGGCAACGATCATCGTTGAGTAACCCATTCGTCAGTTCGGGATTGCGATTTTGCTCCAGCATCAACGAACCCCAGCCTGGTTTGACTGACTCTGCAACAAAACTGCCATTCCAATCTGAATGGAACTGGTAAATGGTGACGCGATCGCACTTCAACAACTGGCGCAGTTCTGCCGTTGTCGTGCTAAAAATTTGGTCGAGATCAAGCGTCTGTCGCATCTGTCCAACCATCCGCAGAGCCGCTCTTTCGCGGTCTGCACTTTCGCGTAGCGCCGCCTCTGCCAGTTGACGCTCTTGATAGAGGGAGATAGAAGACGCAGCGGCTTTCAAAAGACTCACTTCTGCAGGACTCCAGGCACGAGCTTCTAAGCAATTCTCAAAACCCAGTAGCCCAGAAAATTCCCCATTCACCGTAAGTGGTAAAAGCAGCATTGCCAGGATGCCTTGGGGTTGTAGAATCCCTCGTTCAGACTCTGGAAAGTCTGCCACGATGCCATTGATAATGTCTCCTGCAGCCAAAACAGCCACCAGCTGGGGAAAAAATCTTCATAAATCAGATCTGGAAAAGGTGAGCTATCAACGACTGCATCAACCCCTGCGGCACGCCATTCTGCCCGTTGGGTCATCAATAGCTCGATCGAGGGATCGCGATGATTCTCGAACAAATACACTCTGGACGTTCCAGATGCTTGCCCCAATTCTCGCAGAATTTCGGTGTAGCGGGGGTGACCCTGGGGTGACGCTAGTAATTCACGTTGAATTTCAACCAGCGCCGCTAAATACCGTTCTCGGTCTGCCAGGGCTGCTTCTACTTGCTTGCGATCGCTGATATCGGTGATTGAGCCAACGGCTCGCACTGGGTTGCCCTGTTCATCCCAAAGCGCTTGTCCCCTTGCCAGAAGCCATTTATAATTGCCGTCTTTGCACTGCACACGATATTCGCAGCCATAGCTTGGCAGTTGATGCGCGACATGGGCTTGAAACGTTGTTTGCAATCTATCGACATCGTCTGGATGGACACGCTGTACCCACTTATCGAAGGTATCAATTTCGTCATAGTCATACCCCAATAGTTCCATGCAACGGGGAGACAGGTAGTGTTGATTGGTTTGCAAGTTGTGATCCCAGATGCCGTCGTTGCTGCCTTTGATTGCAAGCTGCCAGCGTTCCTCGCTTTCTTTCAGATCGTTCTCGGCTTGCTTGCGATCGCTGATATCACTGTGAGAGCCAACTAACCGCACGGCTTTCCCCTGTTCATTCCAGAGCGCCTGGGCCCGACCAAGCACCCATTTGTAGCTGCCATCTTTGCACCGCATTCGATATTCGTGCATGAAGTAAGGTGTTTGCCGGTTCAGGTGAGCTTGATCGGCTGCCATCACCCCCTCAATATCATCGGGATGAATCCGGCTGGACCATTCGTCGTTGTGATCAGAGATTTCATCGGCTTCATAGCCTAAAATCTGACTCCAACGGGGGGAGTGAAAAGTTTTTCCGGTTCGCAAATCCACGTCAAAAATGCCGTCGTTGCTGCCTTTGATCGCAAGTTGCCAGCGTTCCTCGCTTTCTTTCAGATCGTTCTCGGTCTGGTTGCGATCGCTAAGATTCTGGTTTAAGAGGGATACCAAACGACTCTGAGAGAGCAAACCAACAGACTGCCCCTGTTTATTGACAATCGGCAGATAGCGCATCGAATACTGATCAAATACGCTGAGAACCGTCGAAACATCCTGGAGCTGAGTGGTGTTGATTGTGACCACTGGAGTTCTCATGACGGTGTGTATCGGACTTGCCAGATCGGTGCCCAATCCGATCAATCGCACTAAATCTCGTTCTGTAAAGAGTCCAATCAGTTTGGAACGTGCTGGTTCAACAACCAAAACACACTCCGTATCAGCGTGATGCAGTTGAGCGATCGCCTCCTGCACAGAGGCATCAGGCGGGATGGTGAGGGGACGCTGGATGATTTGCGCGATTGCGATCTCCGGCATAGATAAATTTCCCCTACTCTACAACAGGGTCTATGACCGATTGAGTTAAATCGACAATCCAATCGAACTCGAAGTTATACGTCCAACTAGCTAGCGTTTCAGCAAGCGCCGCATGGGTAGCGGGAATTTCTTGAATCAGTTGCAGGATGGGGCGATCGAACCCTTTAATGGCTGCCTCATGCAGTTCTTCCACCCACTCAACCGGCATTGCAGCGCGGAGCATCTCTGCCGTTAGCTTCTCGCTCTCCTGAAAGGAGTGAGAGGGTTGTTCAACGGCTTCTTGCTCAACGACTCCTGGGTTACGATTCAACGATTCCAATCCGGATAATTCCAGCCTGGAGAATTGAGCCATCACATCTTCTGGGTGTGCTAAATCAACCTGAATATAGAATCGAGCGATCGTCCCCTGCCCTGGCGGGCTATCAATCGTGATATCACCCCCCAGCAACTGCACAAACTGTCGGCTGATCAATAACCCCATCTCAACGTTCTGCCCAGATGTTCGACCGGTTTCGGGTAGTGAGGCTCCTGCCAACAAACGACTCATTTCACTCGCAACCCGATCGGGCCCAATGTTTTCAATTTCAAAAATGACGTGAGAGGTGAGAGGGGTAGGGATTGAAGATCGAAGATTGAAGATTGAAGATTGAGTTGTCCCCGCGTCCTCTTGACTCCCCTGACCCCTGACCCGAAGGGTCACACAATCCTGAGTTGTGAATCGAATGGCCCGTTCTAAAAAACTAGACAACACCTGACGGAGTTTGCTTTCATCTGAAACCACATACTGAGGTGTACTTGAATCGCACTGAATGATCAGGTGTAAGTTTTTGGACTGTGCTTGCGATCGCCACAAGTCTGCTACCGTGTTGAGTAACTCATAGAGATCAAATAGGCGTCGGTTGAATGACAGTGTTTGGGGTCCAACTTTCGTAATCGCCAGAATGTTATTGATTAATTTCAGGAGCGATTGGCCGCTGCGATAAATACTATTCAGATAATCCTTGTATTCAGTCGGCAGCGATTCATCCTCTTGCATCAATTCAGAGAAACCAAGGATGGCATTTAAGGGAGTGCGTAGATCGTGACTCATCCTGGAAACAAACTGACTTTTGGCATAGTTAGCGGCTTCCGCAATCTCTTTGGCATCTTGCAGAGCAGCTTCGGTTAAGCTATGCAGATGAATTTCTTCACGCAAGGCAGCTTCAATCTGCTTACGTTCATGGATCTCTTGTTGCAACCGATGATTTTGTTCAACAAGCTGACTTTGCAATCTCCGGATAGTGAGTTGGTGTTCAACCCGGGACAGGACTTCTAGAATCCGAAAGGGTTTGGTGATGTAATCAACACCGCCAACTTCAAACGCTTTAATCTTATCCATCACATCATCCAATGCACTTAGAAAGATGACCGGAATACTTCGTGTTTGGACATTCATTTTTAATCGTTGGCAGACGTCATACCCATCCATTTCTGGCATTCGGATATCAAGCAAAATCAGATCAGGCGGAGCAGTTCGCACACCCATTAATGCCATTGAGGCACTTTTGACACACCGGACTTCATATCCTTGCTCAAGCAATGCCGCTGATAAAACGCGCAGATTATCTGGAGAATCATCAACAATCAGAATGTTACCTTTAGAGTGATCTATTGTGGAATTCATAATGGAATTTATGCCGCTAAGTACAAAGTATGGGACAGGTAAAAATTTCCTCAAGGGTGCAGTCCTGCTTATGCCATATTTGAAAGCAGCAATAAACGGCTCTGGTTGTAACAGAGTTGCCAGGGATCCAATTCACTGAAGCGATCGCACTCCATAATAGCCGCAGCAATTTAAGAGTAGCCACCATTCTCCAACAAAAATGTGGCATTCTCGTGAACACTACAAACGCTGCGCAGTCGATCGTGAAAATATTTGATTTCGCCTGGCGTTTAAACATGTTAGAAATAGGAAGAGAACGCAATGGCAACTCTCAGGTAGATATGAGACTACTTTTAGTTGATGACGATGAATTACTAACTCAAACACTCGTCAAAAATCTAATTGCTCAGCACTATACTGTAGATCTAGCTGCTGATGGCAAAACAGGCTGGGATTATGCTCAGTCCGTATCCTACGACTTGATCGTGCTGGATATCAATCTTCCCAAGCTGAATGGAATTTCCCTATGTCAAAAACTACGCAAAAACGGCTATCAAGCCCCTATTTTGCTGTTAACGTCCAGGGAAGACAGTGTGGACAAGGTAACCGGGCTGGATGCTGGTGCAGACGATTACGTGGTCAAACCCTGCATGATGGACGAGCTTTGTGCTCGAATTCGGGCCTTGCTGCGTCGCCAGAACGCCTCTACCTCCCCAATTCTGGTCTGGGGGAATTTACACCTCAATCCGAGTACCTGTAGCGTTACCTATGAGGATCAACCCTTATCGTTGTCTCCCAAAGAATATGGCTTATTAGAACTGTTTCTCCGTAACCCGCAGCGGGTTTTTAGCAGCAGCATTATTTTGGAGCATTTGTGGGGGTTTGAAGAGACTCCCGGTGATGAAACCGTTAGAACGCACATTAAGCGGTTGCGGCGCAAACTCAAGGCAGCCAGTGCAGAGGAAATTATTGAAACCGTGTATGGCATGGGATATCGGCTTAAACCGGTTGCCGCAAGCCCCCCTGCCAGCCCAGCATCCACTAGCCCACTCTCAACCGTTGATCAGACTCGTGCGGCCGCGATCGCGGCCTGGGAACAGTTCAAACAACCCCACCTGGAACGGTTGGCCGTTTTGGATCGAGCGGTTGCCGCCCTGCAGACCAGCACCTTACCAGAGGACTTGCACCAGGAGGCAATGCACACGGCTCACAAGCTAGCTGGCTCTTTAGGAATGTTTGGGTTTCCGGCGGGATCGCAGCTTGCCAAACAGATCGAACAGTGGTTCAGAACCACAAGCAGCGCAGCAAATTGCGTTCAGCTCCAGTCGATGGTGGTGGAGTTGCATCAGGTTTTGCAACAGCCACCCCAGCCGATGAGCGAGGATTGGTTTTCTAGTTTGGGCGCTGAAACCAGCCCTCAATCAACACCCTCCAATCAAGGCTTCGATCTCCTACAGGATGTTTTGCAGCGCCATCAACCCGTTGAAGTCAAGGTGCTGGCAGTGGACGATGACCCGCTGGTGCTGGAGATGCTCCAACACTGTCTGCCCCGGTGGGGCATTCATCTGACTACACTGAATGATCCTCGTCAATGCTGGGAAACTCTGATAGCCATGACTCCAGACCTCTTAGTTCTGGATGTGGATATGCCCTACCTGAGTGGTCTTGAACTCTGTCAAGCAATCCGGGGCGAACCGACCTGGGGCGGGCTACCCATTTTGTTTCTGAGTGCCCAACGGGATGCTCAAACGGTTGTCCGCCTCTACAGTGCTGGAGCGGATGATTATGTCGCAAAACCATTTACAGAACCCGAAGTGGTGACTCGAATCTTTAACCGGTTGGAGCGGAACCGACTGCTGCAGAGCCTGGAGCGATCGCGCCACCAAGGAGATTTCTAGAAGAGAACATACCCAGTGAGTGGTAGCGTGGGCAATGCCCACGCTACTGATAACCTCATGTTTCTGGTAATTTTTGATCTGGAAAACTCCTAACCAACGAGTTTTCCATTTGGAAATTGTGTAACTACGGAATGAAATCGGTATAAGCCCTTACAATCCAGCTATTTCGGACTTTTGGGTTTATAATTATTTGAAATAAGTTTTTGGAAATAGTGCAATTACGTAAATCTAGTTATTCCCAAGTTTGTTGCTCTAGATGGGATAAACTCATCTAGTTAACTTGATGTGAGGAAACTTTAAAAAAGTTGAGCGCGTTTGAAGAAAAATCGACTAGTGCTCCAACGAAACGCATCTTAGTGATTGACGACGAGGCAGATATTCGTGAAATTGCCCGGATGAGTTTGCAAATGACGAATTGCTGGGACGTGCTAATCGCTGCCTCTGGTGAGGAAGGAGTGGCGATCGCGGCCACCGAACGACCGGATGTCATTTTGTTGGATGCAATCATGCCAGGAATGGATGGGCTGGCGACCCTGCAACGACTGAAGGAAGATCCCAAAACACAAGACCTTCCTGTACTACTGCTAACAGCAACGATGAGTCCCACAACCCAGCAGCAATATGTTCAATTAGGAGCACGAGCAGTGTTAATGAAACCCTTTGATCCTGGAACATTAGCACGTCAGATTGAACAAGCCTTGGGATGGTCCATTGAGGGGACGGTTTAATAAAACCGCAATCTTCTGTAGGGGCGGGTGTTGTCGATCGCCTCTGGTCTAAGGAGATTTCCAACAAAGAATCTACCCATCATCGTAGGATGGGCAAAGGGTTTTGCCCGTGCCCATCGCAAGGAATCATGGCGGATGGGCACGTATGACTTTGCCCATCCTACTTTGGCATTTTGTTTTTCGGAAATCTCCTAAGCGTTCAATCATCTGCTAAACTCACCCCTACGCCAACGATCAGTCATTCACCATTCGCCATTCGCCATTCGTCATTTACAAGGATGAGTGACCATTGACTCTTTTGAAACATTACCGGTTAGCTGTGGTTCACTTTGCTCCGCCTTAAACAGGCTATAGGGGTAAGAAGTATCCAACTGCATCCGCGTATTCAAAAAAATTTGATGCATGGCAGCGGTGCAGGGTAATACATAGTCCTGTTGAGATGGCTCAATGCGGCGAAGCACTTCCTCTTCCAGAACTTGAGTCCATAGTTCCGTCAACTCCCATTTCACCTCCATACTCGGTAGCAGGGCGCATAGTCCTGACAGCCTATCTTTGACTGAAACTACGTTATCCTCCAAAGCACACAGCCACAGGTACGCCTGGAACGTTTTCAAGTCCCGAATGCATGAATGAGCTACACCTGGATTGGTCAACCCTCCTCGACGGCTGCGGTGGTTGGGTAATAGGCGAACTAGAGATTGACAAGTGGACTGGGCAATCTCCTCACTCAGGGGAATCATGGTTTCCACTAGAGTCAGCACTGGACTGTCAGCCGAATGCCGAGCAGCCGCTACACAAACCTGTCGCCAGGGGTGAGAAATTTGCTCTTCAACAAATTTGAGGTAGGGACTCAGCAGAAACTGCTCAATCAGGGTGAGCTTGCCCATGATCCACTGATTGCAAAAGTTGAGCTGCGTTGTCATCCAGCTCAGTAGTGCTTGATGGTCGTCTGATTGAGTCTGGGCTTGAGTGTGGGCATTCTGAAACTCCAGCACGATCGGTTCTAGTACGCTGGATAGTCGTTCTATATCGGATAAACCATCCGATAAACCGTCTGGCACGGATGAACTAGATTCTGAGCAGAACTTGGTGAGCGATCGCTCGATCGCAGGAATCGACACGGTTCCCAACAGCCCCTGCCGGTATAAAGCGATCAAGCAGGTATAGATCTTGTAAGACATTTGAGACAGACGCCTGATCTCGGCAGGGTTGATCGTGTTTTCCATGTAGGTATAAACCGCATTGGTTTGGATGCTGGCCATATCACATTGCAACGCGATCATGTTTTTGCTCAACTTAGCGGCCGTGTTAGCGCGTCCTTCGGGTGAGATTGCTTCAGCCAGTTTTGTGTAAAGCTCCGGATCTGAAGCAAATGCAAGCGTTTGAAAATTAGAGGAGTAGACCTGGGTCCAGGCGTTAAGCAAGCGCTTAACGGATGAGGGTGCTTCAACCAATTCAAGATCAACGTTAGACAACATGTTTCTTCTCCTGCGAAGGGGTGAATATTGACGTAAGGGGCTTGCAAACAAATAAAATACCAATCCACAATCTGTACAGCCGTTCGCCCATACCGCACCCCTGGGATATTCGTTCTATCCATGTCCCTGAGTCGGGAGACCCAATTAAAGTTAAGAATTTGAAGACTCTGCATCGTTCGCGAAGCGTGCGCTCTGCGCTGCAC
>JAAUSG010000091.1 GCA_012034055.1 Leptolyngbyaceae cyanobacterium RU_5_1
GGAATTCCCCCTTTTTTAAGGGGGGGCTAAGGGGGGAGAGCGCAGAGCGCACGCTTCGCGAACGATGCAGAGTCTTCAAATCCTTAACCGAGAGGTATTGTGGTGTGAGGAGTGGTGTGGCATGTTGAGTTGGGATCAGAGTCCAAGTATTTCGGTAATGCAACGGGAACGGGCTTGGGTAGAAATTGACCTGGCAGCATTGGCTCACAATGTCCGGCAAATCAGGAGTCTGTTAGCGAAGCGAACGGATCTCATGGCTGTCGTCAAGGCAGATGCCTATGGACATGGAGCCATAACGGTTGCCGAGGCTGTGTTACGGGCAGGGGCAAGCTGGTTAGGCGTGGCCACGATCCCAGAGGGAATTGAGCTACGAGAGGCTGGAATCAAGGCTCCGATTTTGATTTTGGGAGCAACCTATACGCCAGAGCAGATTCGGGCGATCGCGCGCTGGAATCTGCAACCGACCCTCTGCACTCCCAAGCAAGCACTGGTGTTTGCAGAGACGCTGGCAGAATTGCCCAAACCCGTTCGATTACCGGTTCACCTGAAGCTAGACACGGGCATGTCTCGATTGGGAACACCCTGGCAAGAAGCGCTTGAGTTTGTGCAGTTGGTGCAGCGGCTGCCAGATTTAGCGATCGCTAGCGTGTATTCTCATTTGGCAACGGCGGAGAATCTTGACCGAACCGTTGTCAACCAGCAGCAGCAGCGATTTGAGACAGCTATTTCTCAAATCAAGGCAGCAGGCATCGATCCATCCCGCCTGCATCTGGCAAACTCTGCTGGCACCCTAACCGATGCCGCCTTGCACTACGATCTGGTTCGAGTGGGACTGGCAATCTATGGTCTTTATCCCGCCGACCATTTGCGCACGGTAATTAACCTCAACCCCGTTCTGCAGGTGAAGGCTCGAATTACGCAAGTTAAGACCATTCGGGCGGGAACCGGCGTCAGCTATGGTCATCGGTTTATTGCCGATCGCGACATGCCGATCGCCGTCGTGGGGATTGGCTATGCAGACGGCATTCCCCGTAATCTCTCAAACAACATGGCGGCTTTAGTGCGTGGGCAGCGAGTTCCCCAAATTGGTTCGATCACGATGGATCAACTCATGCTTGACATTCGCCAGGTGCCCAATCTGCGCGAGGGTGATGTTGTGACGATTTTGGGACAGGATGGCAACCAGTCTATCTCCGCCGATGATTGGGCCACTACACTCGGCACCATTTCCTGGGAGATTCTGTGTAGCTTCAAGCACCGATTGCCACGGGTTGCGATCGCACATTCATCATCCGATTTAGCCCTGGAGACAACGTCATGAGAAACATTGCAAACGGCAGCCACTATGAAAATGATTGAAGCCGGGGGAGTTTGAGCAATTAGTACTTCTATAAGACGTTATGACTTTGATTGGCTGAAGGTATTGGTTACTGGTGCTGTTTTTCTGTTCCATTGCGCCCGTTTTTTTGACGTGGGTGGCTGGCATGTCAAGAATAGCCAGTTGGATTTCGGCATGCAGGTATTCGTTAACGTTTTGGGTCAGTGGATTATGCCGCTCTTCTTCACGCTGTCGGGAGCCAGCATCTACTTTTCGCTCAACATTCGCACGGTTCAACAATTCCTGCAGGAGCGGTTCACTCGACTGCTGATCCCGTTGCTCTTTGGCATTTTGGTTCTGATTCCACCCCAGGTTTACATCGAGCGGATTAGCGACCCGACGCATGGTGTTGCGCCCTGGAGTGGCGTTACGACCTTTTCTGGATCGTTTTTGGAGTTCTACCCCTACTATTTCCAGGGATGGTATGGATTTGGTGGCAACTTTGCCTGGATGGGGTTACATCTGTGGTATCTGCTGATTCTGTTTATTTTTTCCGTGCTGACCCTGCCGCTGTTTCTTGGGCTGCAGCAAAGGTTGGCAGCAGGGATAAGTGCGCGGGTTAGATGGTTTCTTGAACAACCCGGTGGAATTTTTCTATTGGCGCTGCCAGTGATGTGGCTGGAAGTTGGACTTGATCCGCATGGGTTAGGAATTCGGGTGTTTGGAGGCTGGAATCTATTTATCTACCTGATCTTGATGGTGTATGGATATTGGATGGTAGCAGATGGGCGGATAGAGCGATCGCTCTATCAACACGGCTGGATCGCCTTGATCCTGGTAATCTGCACGACTCCAATCCTGATCTACAACTGGCTAACCCACTCTGTTGATGATGCTCCATTCAGGGCCTTGAGGGCCTTGAATAGCTGGTGCTGGATCATCGGATTGCTCAGTCTGGCGAGGAGCTACCTCAACTTCAACCACCCTGCTTTGAACTATGCCAGTCAGGCAGCTTTTCCGTTCTACATTTTGCATCAAACCGTCATTGTCATGATTGGGTTTTTCATGGCAAAGTGGGCGGTTGGGATGTTACCAAAATTCTTGCTGTTAAGCATTGCGTCACTGATGGTTATCCTGACTCTGTATGAGTTTCTGATCCGACCCTGGAATGGACTGCGATTCTTATTTGGGCTGAAGCGGTTTTCGCACTCATCTGCCAAAGGCTAGACTTTGGTGACAATAGCGCATGAGTAATGGGTAGTGAGTTATGTTGCTTTCGGTTCTTCTAGCAGCGGCAGTTTCTCCAACGAAGCCGACATCACTTTACGAAGTTTTGCTCGATACAGCGGTTAAGCTCGTGCCCAGGATGTTGTGGGCGATCGCGATTCTGGCGCTCACCCGCCTTCTGCTGGGTCTAATCCGTCAAATCACTCGTCGGTTGCTGAATCCAGTCGAGCCGACGATTCGCAAGTTCTTCATCCAAACCGCCGAGGTTCTCACCCTGCTTGTCGGCATCGTTGCCTCACTCAATATCCTTGGCATCCAGACGACCACGTTAGTCGCCATTTTGGGCGCTGCGGGTTTAGCCGTTGGTTTGGCCCTGCAGAGCAGTTTGTCCCACTTTGCAGCCGGTGTCATGCTGGTTAGTTTCCGTCCGTTTGAGGTCGGAGATCTGGTTGATGGCGCAGGTGTGTCGGGGGTGGTAGACGGGATCGGCATTTTTTCCACCACGATCGTCACCCCCGACAACGTGAAGATTGTTGTGCCCAATAACAACCTGTTTACGGGAACGTTGAAGAATCTAACAGCATTGGGGACTCGCCGAGTGGATCTGGAGGTGAACATTGGCGATCGCCCGATTGAACCGACCATCACCCACCTGCTGTCCGTTGTTCAGCCCCATCCCCTGGTGCTGAGTAAACCCAAACCCACCTGTCATGTTGCATCCATTACCCCAGATGCCACCATTCTTTACCTGCGTCCCTGGTGTGCCACTGAGGTCTATGACCAGGTGCGATCGGAGATTCAGCAGCTCGTGAAGGAAGCGTTGAGGGAGATGAAGGGTGAAGGGCAGAGGGATGAAGAGATGAAGGAATGAAGGGTGAAGAGATGAAGGTTACATCCACCATCCACTATCCACCTGCAACCTGGTTAAACAAGGCGATCGCTTGCTTCAAAAACGCTCTCAACTTATCTGCAATCTCCGAGGTAGGGCTGCAATTCCCTTCAACTGCCCAATTTGCAACGGTTGAGAGCCACCATTGTTTACCGCGATGGTCGAAGCCAGCAACCTCTGCCCCGATCGCCCGTCGCTCTCCGGTCAACACATCCTCATAAAACCGAATTTGCAGCAAGATACTGCGGCTCTGAAACAAGCGAGAAAAACCGGGTAAGTGAAATCCAATGTCGATCGAGTCTGGATCAACCAATTCTCGTGTGTCCGGATCGTTCACCCAGGGCTTCAGGTCAGCTCTCGCATCCGGAAATTCAGACTTAAAAAGATTAACGACGGCTGCAATCTTGCTAGTGATTTCCAGGCTTTTCGCCTGTTCGGCTGCATTCACTTGCAACTCCTTCTAGTGGTCTGTCAATTAATAATTGACGGCTAGTTAAAACCTAGAGATCTGATTGAGGTTAAATTTTGAGGGTCTTCGACCCATCAATATTTTCCTGACGGAACACCAGGGTGTTAAGCAGAACAACCAATTTAACGATAATTTACACTACTTGAGCGATTTCAGCAGCAGTTATAAGGAGGGCGAAGTTGAGACTCCACTTTTCATCTCTTCATCCCCTCACCTCTACTCCGTATACCTCTACTCCGTATACCTCACCGCTGTTCCACTGGTAGCCACCATCATCATGCCGCCCCCCTCGCCAATGCTGATGGTTTCGTAATCGATGTCAACTCCAACGACGGCATTGGCCCCCAACGCTTGAGCCGCATCCAGCATTTCTTGCATGGCGGTCTGTTTCGCTTCGCGTAAGGCTCGTTCATAGGAACCCGATCGCCCGCCCACAATATCTCGAATGCTGGCAAAGAAATCTCTGAAAATGTTGGTGCCCAAAATCGCTTCACCACTGACGACTCCGTAGTAAGCCACGATTTGCTTACCCTCCAGTGTGTTGGTTGTTGTCACAATCATGGCTATCAATTTTCCATTTCTGTAAGTGTTAATTAAGTAGGGTGACTCAATTAAATGCAAGATCGTTGAGAGGTAGGTTCCAGGTGTCAGGTGTCAGAACCGGGCATTTCCCTGACCCCTGTTCAGCCAAGTCTTTGGTTTAATCATGCCGATCTACTTAGGTTAGTGTCTGGAATTCTTCGCGGTGATGTCAAGCAGCAGAAAAAAGCGTAACGAGTGTGCAGCGCTGAGTGCTTCCGAAGCCGTGTCACCTGAACCCGTACAATAGCTAAACGGCGATCGATTGGATTGTGATTGAGATGATAAAAACCGCATGGGTGTTTCCTGGGCAGGGGTCCCAGGCAGTGAGTATGGGAATGGACTTGCTGGAGCTACTTGAAGCGAAGGCGAGGTTCGAGCAGGCAGATGAGATTCTGGGCTGGGCGGTTGCAGAGATTTGTCAGCATCAGGAAGACAAGATTTCTCACACGCTTTATACCCAGCCCTGCCTTTACGTTGTGGAAAGCATTTTGGCTGATCTGCTCAAGGCGCGTGGGCAGCACCCTGATTTGGTTGCCGGTCACAGCTTAGGGGAATACGTGGCCCTCTACACAGCAGGCGTGTTTGACTTTGCGGCTGGACTGCAACTCGTAAAGCGCAGAGCAGAGCTAATGGACAGCGCTTCGGATGGGATGATGGCGGCCCTGATTGGCTGCGATCGCGACCAGCTCGACCAACAGCTTCAGCAGACACCGAATGTGGTGCTGGCAAACGACAACAACGCGGGTCAGGTCGTGATTTCTGGAACTCCGGAGGCGGTTGAAATGATCTTAAGCAACATCAAAGCCAAACGGGCTGTGAAGCTCAATGTCAGCGGTGCATTCCACTCCCCCCTGATGGCAGATGCCGCTGCAGAATTCCAAACGGTTTTGGACACTGTCCCCTTCCAGTCGGCTCAAATACCCGTTCTGTCTAACGTTGACCCCACTCCTACCACTGATGCGGATCTGCTTAAGCAACGGCTCAGTCAGCAAATGACAGGCTCAGTTCGCTGGCGTGAAATCTCACTTCAGCTTCCAATCGAAGGGATTGAGCGCGTGGTAGAAATCGGTCCTGGAAAAGTGCTGACTGGCCTGATCAAGCGCACCAGCCCCAGTCTGGTATTGGAAAATGTGGGAACCTTAGCAGAAATCTCGGCTTGATGCCGAAGTGAATCGTGAATGGTAGATAGTGAATAGTGGATGTCAATATTTTGAGTTAGACAGGATTCGTCATTCTCAATTCACACTCCCTGACTACCTATGGGCCGAGACCGCGAACCACTGATTAGCCTTGCTCTTTACCACCTGTTCAAATGGCCGGTCGTTAGTCCTGTGTTGCATGGTTACCTGCGGGGACGGATTTATGGCCGCGATCGTGTCCCTCGGCAAGGGCCCCTGATTGTTGTCAGCAACCACGCCAGCGACGCCGATCCGCCTATCTTGTCAAACTGTGTTGAGCGTCCAGTGGCGTACATGGCGAAAGAAGAGCTGTTTCAGGTTCCTGTTCTGAAGCAAGTCATCACGCTGTATGGGGCGTATCCAGTGAAGCGGGGTTCGGCCGATCGCAGTGCTATCCGAGCGGCGATCGCGGCCTTAGAGCAAGGTTGGGCCGTTGGCATCTTCATCACGGGCACCCGCACTCCGGATGGCCGCGTCATCGACCCCAAACTGGGTGCCGCGATGATTGCTGCCAAAACCCAGGTGCCATTGCTTCCCGTCAGTCTTTGGGGCACTGATAAGATTTTTCAGAAAGGCTCTGCCATACCCCGCTCCGTTCCGGTCACCGTGCGGATTGGGGAACCGATTGCGCCACCCAGCTCAACGAATCGCCAGGAGTTGGAAACAGTGACTCAAAATTGTGCAACTACAATTAATGCACTGCTCGATTTAGGTAGATGAGTGAGCTATCCCGTTGCCTCAAAGCAAGAGGGAGTGAACAATGTCCACCCCCTCTTTCTGTAAGATCTGCCGTTGCAGTTAGACGTCTTTTTGAGATTGCAATTCGTCGATCGCGCAACGGGCAATGGCGAGGCTGAGACGGGCACGCTGAACTTCAGACAACTGCTGCCAGTCAGCCTGGGGAACCTGAGCCAATACCGACTCAATGGCATTTTGGAGTCCTCCATTGCGCATCTGGTAGGCCAGAGGACGGGCAAGCACCCGCAAATCATCGTCTGCCAGGCTGGGCGCAATCTCTCGTACACACTGAACCAGTTGATCCGCGAGGTGATCAGCCATGGACACGGAGGCAGATACAGCCTTTTGAGCTTCGGATACGGCTTGCTGAGCTTGCTGAGCGATCGCCGCCAAAAAATTCTGCGGAATTCGGGCCGCAAACCGTTGAGCCAAGGTAGATTGCAGACTGGCAGAAGACCACAGGCGATCGACTTTGGCGAAGAAGGCGTTGGCACGACCCATCACTTCTTTTTCCTGCCAACCGTCAAATATGGAGGGAGTGTCCACCTTGGTCAAGAATGATTCTGCTTCTGGCGCAAACGGGTTCCAGGGGTAGGAGATTTTGGCTTCAGGATGGTCTTCAACCTTGATGGCATCCTCTGTCAGCGGCTCACCGGATTGCCAATCACATTGAATCCCTTCGGCATAGAGTAGAGCTTCCCATAAATCCTGCTCAACCTTAACCTCCATACTCTCCGAATTACTGGAACACAGTTTCTTTTCCATTGCGGACTCCTGCATGCACTGAACTAATTACCGTTTATGTTGAAAGTATCTACAGAGCGATCGCGTCTAGTTTCGGAACAATTTCTAAACTGGATCCTACATTCATGCCAAATGACGTAAAAAAATGCCGCATCGGATACTACCTAACCCGATGCGGGCAGATCAGACGGTCTTAAAATGACAAACTCCAGCGCCTCATTCTGAGAGCTGCCAAATTTCATCTGAATTCCAGGGGAAAGCGATATTTCCTGATGGTGAACCCGTTGCCACCCAGTTTGTCCCAAAATCCAGGTGCCGAAGCGAGAGAAGTCTTTCAAGAAGTAAATCACCTCATCTAGTTCTCCGCTCTGACTATCGCGCCGCAAAATCATCGCGTGTTCACGAGAAACCCCACTCTCATCTTCTTTCAGCACCAGGTCATTGTCAGCACTCCTGCCAATTTTCATCAGTCCGCCCCGAATTTGCCAGAACCTGCCATCTTCCAGCGATCGCAGACAGGCAACGTGCGTGGGGGGATCAGACGGACCAATATTGGTTTCGCTTGGCTCCGGTGGCTTCAGCAGCTCACCATCAAACTCCGGATGCATATACAACACGGGCAGCGTCCAGGCTTGCTGATTGAACTTGTAAAGCGTCAGCAAATGCTGACGAGCCACTGCCACCGCCTGATCAATCGGGATGCGTTCCGCCAATGATTGGGCAAAGATTTGAATAAAGCTGATCGCCTCATGGTCTGCGATCGGATCGCGCATTCCAAGCACAGCCGGGACGCCATGATGAATCAGCACTTCTGCCAGACTGCTGCGCGGGATGAGCTGTGACCCTTTTCCGGCTGGTGAATTGTCGGTGTCAGAGTCGCTGGGAAAGCGATCCGGTTGGGCCAACCAACAGGCGTTAAAGACCCCTAGCTTCACCTGACAGCGCGTCAGAACCTGGGCCAGCTCAGTGCCGTTCAGGGTCATGTCGGGTCGCAAAAACAGCAGCCCACCATCGGGATTGGGCATCCCGTGTCCGGCGTAAAACAAGACATTGTAAACCCGTTTTTCCAGGGCGCGGATCAACTCGCTCGACGTCGGCTGCACGAGCGTATCGACCTGGCAGGGCATCCCCTTGGAACCACCAATCCCAGAATTTCCAGAAGTTCTCAGCACTTGAGCCAGGGTTGTGGCTTCCTGCTCCAGCTTGAGCGTTTGCAGCGTGTCATTGGACGGATCTACACAACTTGTTGGGTCAGACGCCTGACCTAACACCAGGAGAATTCTTAAAGCGTAGTCGGACCGGAGGATGGGCAGCGGATTAACGTCGCTGGTTGTGCGGCTAAACAACAGGTTTTGGCTGAGGGAAATGGACTGTCTACCGGCAGCGTCCTGCATGATTTCCCAGGGTAGAGCGATCAGGTTCGGGTCGCGAATTTCCAGGCGCAGTCGTAGGGGTCTGCTTTGTCCGATCGCAATTCCCTGACTGCGATTGAGGGTGGACAGGATCGACCCATCGAAGAGCCATTGCCAAAGGCTAATCCCCAGATTCTGCATCAGGCGAACAGCTAGGCCTCCGGGCTGGTGGGGGTCTGAGGGAACTTCGAGAGACAGAGCGTCCTTGGCAGGATAGGGTGGCAGTTGTCGCGTCGAAAACATTTCCTGCCACGTTTGCCAAAGCTGACTCAGGGAATTCGTCCAGATGCAATCGCGGAGTACACCTCCCCCTGTAAATGGTGCATCAATGACGTGAATTGCGAAATGCGACATTCCCGCACTGTTCATAAGTGGGGTAATTGCCAAACTCAAGCAGGGAATCGTGGGCAGAGGCATTCGTAGAAGCTATCTCTAAATCCGACGGGGGTTCGGTACTGGGGTAGGGGGTGTTCAAACAACCATTCGTTCTACCAGTCTAGTCTCTGTTTGGGTGAGTTGTTAGCGAAGATCGATCGCACACCGACCAAGCTGAGCTTCTGTGAGGCTGAGATTGGGAGTAATCAGGGGAGCGATCGCGTTTTTGAGCACCCAACCAGCCTCTCCGGGTTTGGCCGGTCGGGGCATCGAGCGACTTTTTTTGACGCGGTGCCGGACTGTTGACGGCATCGGGCAGAGAACACACCCTGAGGTGTAGCCACGTTTGCCCGGCAAGCACCTGTTGGCTAATCACTTCTAAAACACTGCCGATGGGGACGCTTTGCGCGGTCGGCGGGGAAGCACCCGATGGAATGGAGGTTCCGGGTCTGGACTGCAGCACGACTGGAGTATGAGCGTGGGTATGACTGGCAGAGCGGTTGATCTGAACCCGCGATCGCACAGTCAACCCCGGTGCTTTGGGCGTCAGGGATGGACTGGGGAGCACGTCAATCGGGGGAGAGGTGGGGGTCTCAGGTGGAGATGTTGGAGCGACAGCACCAGAATTTCTATCAATCAGAGACAACAGTCGGGGGACAATATCGGGTACGAGCAGGTAAGCCACCAGTCCACCAACCCCCAGACAGAGCAGGAAACCCAGGGCTACTATCAGAGGCAGGTTAGAGCGCGATCGCCGGGGCGTCAAATTCCGAGTTTTCAGGATCGATATGGTCGGACTTTCAGAACCGGAAGAAACGCGGGCTGTTGAGTGGTGGGAGAAGCCGGGAGCGTTGCCAGGCTAGCAGACAACTGCGCGGACGAAGGCGATTGTGGGTGCGGCAGGACTCGACAGCAGACCAGCCCAACCGTGACATTGTCATGTCCGTTTTGCTCGTTGGCAATCTCTATCAGTTGGCGACTGGCTGTACCCAGATCCATCTTTCCTTCCAAAACCGGCAACAGGATGGTCTGCCAGTGTTCCTCGACGCGATCGTTGTCGCTCAGTCCGTCCGAGCAAAGCAAAAACAAGCAGTCCTCATCCAGGATAAAGCGCTGCACAGTCGGATGCAGCAGAGAAGAGACATTCATCCCCAAGGCCTGTACCAATGAGCCAGAGTTCGGTTGCTGCAAGGCGTTTCGATAGAGCGCATAGCCCAACCGCACCTCTCTGGACGCTAAATCGTCGTCCACAGTGACTTGATGACATCCCGTGCGCGTCACCCGGTAGGCGCGACTATCGCCGACATGGGTGAGATACAGTTCATGATCCTGTCCCAATGCCATGACTAACGTGGTGCCCATCCGCTGGCGCTCATGCCGCTGCTCCGCATCATTCCGCTCAGTAATCACGTCATTGGCAACCAGGGCAGCATGTTCTAACTCAGCCGTTAGCGTTGCAGCCGCCAGTTGGTTCGCCTGATAGATCAGTTTCTGTAAGCGCTGCTGGACGGTTGCGATCGCCAAATTCGAGGCAACGTTGCCCCCTTCATGGCCACCAATTCCGTCGCACACTACCACTAATGGTAATGTTCCATTTGACGAACTTGGACGTTCTCCCCAATCAGTCCTGGCAATCATCGTTGTCCCACTGGCTGGATAGCAGGCATCCTCGTTGCGCTGGCGCATCGGCCCCTGATCGGTCAGCGTGGCAATCTGAAGCTGGCGGGTTTGTGCCTGACCACAGACCGCGATCGCCTGATCCAGCATCCAAAGCAACTGTTCTACTGTATCCACCTCTCCCTGTTGTAGTTGTCGGCAAACCGCTTTCAAATAGTCGGCAATCTCTGGTTGAGCACTTGGTTGCCAGCGCTGCCAAATCTTTCCCAAATCAGCTAACACGGGAGTCTTTTCGGAGTTGCTCTGTAGTTCCAGCAATCTCACCAGGGAATCTTCCACCCGTAACGAGTTAGGAGTGAGCAGACTAGATGCAACACCCTCTTGCATCAGCGGCTCCCATAATTGAGCCATTTGCCAGAGCCAGTTAAGCTGCCGCAGGGCAGTGCTCTGCGGCCAAATGGTCTCCAATGCTGGCATGAGCGTGCTCTCTTGCCCATTTCCGTCTGAATCACTGACCTCATACGGATAAATGGGAGCGCGATCGAGGAGCAGAATGTTTGCCGCTCGCTTTTTCGGGGAAGGCACTACAGCATAGATCTGGGGAACGTGCAGCTGATACGGAAACAACCGCAGGTAAGGCTCCACAGTTTCAGGCAATTCCTCCGGCGAGTCCGGCAGCAGTCCCGGTTTTGTATCCATAAAAACCCGGCTTTGCTTGCACCAATAGCGACTTGCCAAAAGCTGACCTGGACGAACGGAGTCTGCAGCTTTTCCCACTGCCCAGAGATACCGTTTGGGAAGAGCCGTCCGACATTGTTGACAAAATCGATGGCTCTCTGGATTAAGAGCCTGACACATGGGATTGGGACAGTGAATGGTTGCCTCTGGGCTATGCATGGAGATTAAGATTGCCGGGTCTGTCTCAAAGCTTATCCAAAAAGTGGTTGATTAATCCCAGACTGGCGCTGATGGCGTATCTCCTATGTTAAACCCAGGAATTTAGCAAAGGAGCAAAGACTCACTGGATAGCGCTGGTCTATCAGGACACACGAACACAGCTAAACAGTTGTTTTTGCTAGCCTACACCAGTCATGGGAGTATCCTCCTTAACCTAAAGATAATGTTTTTACAACTGATGACGTAAAAAGCTTTAACCTCCCTATAACTTCACATCATTCACTCTTAACCCTAAACAAGTATTATTTCTTCTGAAAGTCTCAGTGAAAGCAAGCAAAATCTCCTGGAGTTAAGAATATGGTGATTAGCAGAGTGAAGCCCAATCGCTTCACGGTTGTGAGTGCGATCGCGGCAACAACCGCAGCCGTTAGTTTGTCCATCCAAACGGTCAGTTCTCAAGGGTCTGTAATCAAGATTGACGGCTCTAGTACTGTCTTTCCCATCACTGAGAAAATTGCTGAAGGGTTTCAGAAGAGTGGTGGTGGGAGAGTTACAGTTGGTATCTCTGGTACTGGCGGTGGCTTCAAGAAGTTCTGTGCAGGTGAAATTGATATTTCCGATGCCTCTCGCCCCATTTTGAAGAAGGAGATCGACCTCTGTAAGAAGAACGGCATCAGCTACATTGAGCTGCCAGTGGCATATGATGCCCTTACAGTCGTAGTCAATGAAAGGAACACCTGGGCAAAAAACTTGACCACGGCTGAACTGAAGAAGATTTGGGAACCCGGTAGCAAAATTGACAATTGGAAGGAAGTCCGTTCAAGCTTTCCCAATCAACCCCTGAAGCTCTTTGGTCCCGGTGCCGATTCCGGTACCTTTGACTACTTCACTGAAGCCATCAACGGTAAGTCGAAAGCCAGCCGCAAGGACTACACAGCAAGCGAAGATGATAACGTGCTTGTACAAGGCATTACCCGCGACAAAGGTAGCCTAGGCTATTTCGGCTACGCCTATTACGAACCCAACCAAAAGCGCTTGAATGCAGTACAAGTCAATGGTGTTGCCCCTTCCCGGAAAACGGTTGAAAGTGGACAGTACAACCCCTTGTCTCGGCCCCTTTTCATCTATATCAGCAAGAAGTCGGCTCAGCGCCCTGAAGTCAAGAAGTTCGTTCAGTACTACTTGAAGAATGGGGTGAGCGCCGCCAGCTCGGTTAAGTACATTCCACTACCAGCTAGCGCTTATCCAAAAATTCAGGCCCGCTTTAATGCAGGCAAGACAGGCTCTGTTTTTGGCGGTGAGGAAGCCGTTGGACTCAAAATCAATGATCTAATTACTCGCGAACTGAGGGATTAGATCCTGTAATCTAAGGGGTGCGTTGTGATACATACCCCAGTTTTTTGATTTGCCCACCGATGCAGAAGTCAGCCCCGTGACTGACTTCTGGTTTCTTTATCTTGTCAATCTATGACCGACCCGTCTTTGCCGTCCTCGAAGGTAGCGCAATACACTCAGAAGAAGGCAACCCGCGAATTGCAGGAATGGCTGATTCAAGCGGTGCTGTTCCTGGCAGGATTTTCCTGCGTTGCTACGACGATCGCGATCATGTATATCCTGATTAGCGAGTCCGTCTTCTTTTTCCAGCAGATTTCAATTTGGGAGTTCTTGACCAGCACCGACTGGTCGCCGCTGTTTGATCCACCCGGCTATGGAATTCTGCCGCTGGTTTCAGGAACGCTGACGACAACGTTGGTGGCCCTGTTTGTGGCAGTTCCCATGGGCACGATCGCGGCAATTTACTTAAGCGAGTTTGCCTCTGCCAAACTGCGCGAGGTCGTCAAGCCGATTCTGGAACTGCTGGCTGGCATTCCAACGGTTGTGTATGGCTACTTTGCTCTCCTATTTGTGACGCCTGCGTTGCAATGGCTATACGCACCGATGGGTCCCTTCTTATCCGGGCGTTTTCCAGATCTCTTTCCAGTCGAGCTGTCTGGCTTCAATATGTTGGGGCCAGGGATTGTCATGGGGCTGATGATTACACCATTAATTAGCTCGATTAGCGAAGACGCAATGCGGGCTGTGCCAATTGGCTTACGAGAAGGTTCCTATGCAATGGGAGCAACTCGGCTGCAGACAGCGTTAAGGGTGGTGTTTCCGTCCGCCATCTCAGGGATTTCAGCTGCTTATATTTTGGGGATCTCGCGTGCAGTCGGTGAGACGATGATTGTGGCGATCGCGGCTGGACTGCAACCCACCTTCACCTTTAATCCTCTAGAGTCGGCAGCCACGATCACAGCCTATATTGTTCAAGTTAGCTTAGGTGACCTGCCCTATGGTTCTATCGAGTATCAGACGATTTTCGCGGCGGGTTTGACGCTCGTCATCGTCACGCTGGTATTCAACATTATTGGTTACTTCCTCAGCCGACGCTTTAGAGAAACGTATTGATATGGCACACGTCGAAATCTCAACGGATAGTTTTCAACAGACTCAAGCGTCCGTTTCTCGACGGCAATTGATTAGCGGACTCTTTAATGTCGTGGGCTTGTTGGTCATTTTGGTGGCGACCCTTGTCCTGTTGGCATTGGTAATTCAACTGGTCGCGCAGGGCGCTCCCCGTCTCAATTGGAAGTTCTTTAGCTCATTTGCCAGTAGCGACTATAACGAGGCCGGGATTTTGGCTCCTCTGGTGGGTTCGGCACTCGTCATGCTGGTAACGGCGGCGATCGCGGTTCCGCTCGGAGTGGCCGCCGGAATTTACCTGGAAGAATACGCGCCCAAAAACTGGCTGTCAGCACTGATTGAAATCAACGTCACGAATTTGGCAGGTGTGCCGTCCATCGTCTATGGATTGTTGGCACTGGGCTTTTTCAATCAAACACTGAAGTTGGGCGAAAGTATTGTAACGGCTGGATTAACCCTGGCATTGCTGATCCTGCCGATTGTCATTGTCACCACACGGGAGGCGTTGCGGGCGATCCCAAGCCTCCTACGCGAAGCGGCCTATGCCCTCGGTGCTAGCAAATGGCAGGTGATCTGGGATCACATCCTGCCCTATTCCTCTGGCAGCATCTTAACGGGCGTGATTATTGGTCTGTCGCGGGCGATCGGCGAAACGGCTCCGTTGATCACCATCGGCGCATTGACCTTCATCGCCTTCCTGCCCCCCTCTCCCGTGAAAGCGGAATTTCCTTTCATTTCGTTTGAATGGCTGCAGGCTCCTTTTACCGTCATGCCCATTCAAATGTTCAATTGGGTGTCTCGTCCTGAACCAGAATTCCAGATCAATGCCGCAGCAGCAGGGGCTGTCTTGATCTTCATGACTCTCGCAATGAACGGTTTGGCAATTTATCTTCGTTATCGTTTCCGAAAGGGCGTCAAATGGTAGAAATATCTCCCCGCTTGCACAACTTTGCAGGGTTAGAACCGAAAGCTGAAGTGAAAAACCTTAATTTTTACTACGGCGGTTCGGTTCACGCGCTCAAAAATATTGATTTGGTGATTCCAGAACGGAAAGTCACGGCGCTGATCGGACCTTCAGGGTGCGGTAAAACAACCCTGCTCAGGTGTTTCAACCGGATGCATGACCTATATCCTGGTAACCGATACGAAGGTGAAATCCTCCTGGATGGCGTCAACATCCTGGCTAAAAAGATTGACCCAATCGAGGTGCGGATGCGAGTCAGTATGGTCTTCCAACGTCCAAACCCATTCCCAAAGTCCATCTATGAAAATGTCATCTATGGCTTGCGGGTACAGGGCACCAGCAAGCGCAGCATCCTGGATGACAAGGTCGAACAAGCCCTGCGCGGTGCAGCCTTGTGGGAGGAAGCCAAAGACCGACTGGCTGATTCAGCCTATAACCTCTCTGGTGGTCAGCAGCAACGGCTCTGCATTGCCCGCGCTTTAGCAACCGATCCAGAGCTGGTGTTGTTTGACGAGCCAACCTCTGCCCTAGACCCGATCGCCACCGCCAGCATTGAAGACTTGATGAATGAGCTGAAACAACAGGTCACTATCCTGATCGTGACCCACAGTATGCAGCAGGCAGCACGGCTTTCGGACTACACTGCCTTTATGTTCCTGGGCGAGCTGATGGAGTTTAATGACACCAATCTCCTCTTTAACAAGCCAATTCATCAACAAACCCAGGACTACGTGAGCGGACGTTTCGGCTAAACCACGTCTAGCCCGCCCACTCCCCGATTTCTCCGGGATATATCGCACTCAACAGAGAATTGCTATATTGGCTTTCTTTACTCTCTATTCTTCCTTCTTTACCCTTCATCCCTTTATCTCTTTACCTGTGAAATCGGGTGGCAAAATTTTGCGGTCGCGTCGGCGAGAGGGCACGAGCTTTCAAAATCGCGGCTCCCAGGAATGCGTAGGAAATGACACCTACAAAGGTCAGGAGAATGGGGTTCACCTCTCCGGCTGTGTTCCAAAGGGTGTGGAGCACTGCTGCCGTTAGATATCCCACGCCGATAATCAGCTTGCGCTGGCGACGACGCAGCACACCTAGCCCAATAAAGTAGCCCAGGTAGCCGCTATAGGCAATGTGCCCGGCCACAAGTCCCAGCACTCTGGGAATCAGCAGTTGCAAACCCGCCAGTTGAGCCGCGTCCTGTCCCGTCATCAGGGCTGATTTGTAGGTCGCAGGCACGTATACTCCCAGGGTTTCCATCAAGGCAAAGCCAACGGCGGAAGCAGCTCCCAATAAAATGCCGTCTAACGGTTCCCAAACACCAATCTGCTCTCGCCACGGAGGTTTTAACCAGGTGCCTAGCCAGTACACCACCAAAACAGGAATCGTTTTTAGCAATTCCTCCATTAAGCCAGCCCCAAAAAACATCTTGACGACGAGCACTGGAAAGCTGACAGGACTACCATTGTCTGATAAGTCACCAGGTAAAAGTCGGTGAAAAACGAAGGTGAACAGATCCAGAACGGGGCTAACCAGGATGAAAATGGTTGTCGCCGCGATCGCCGCAATTAACCACCAGGGTTTACGTTTGCCGCAGAGCTGGTAAATGAAATAGTAAGCGGCGATCGCCAGGTATGCGGCCAGCAGCAGGTTAAAGATTGGCGGGTTGCCGATTGCCAGAAACAGCAGCACCACAAAGGTGATCGTAATCATGGCAGGCAGCAGGTACGCTTTGTGAGCCAGTTCCTGTCCAGTGGAGAGGATTGGAAATAGCTGAGTTAAGCTGACGTTCTCTTCCCGTCGAGGTTGCACGCGGACAGGAGGGGGCGTCGTTGGATTATTGGGTGCAAGCAGTGGACTCGCTGGAGTTTTGGAGTGTTCAGCGTTCCTTACCGCAGACTCAGGCTGATAATCAAAGACAAATTCTGGACCGTTTTGCCCCAGCATGACGCGATCGCCAATTCGCAATACCTGGCATTCCCCCAATCGCTTACCATTCAAAAAAGTGCCGTTACTGCTGCCTAGGTCGCGGATTTGCCAAAATCGCATCCCATCTGGAGACTCAAAACCCAGAACTGGCGTAATTTCGGCATGTCGTCGGGACACTGACCGATACACCGATGGATTTAACACAACCTGACAACGAGGATCTCGCCCTAGAACGACAGCCTCCGATGCTGACAGTAGGTAATAGGGCTGTTTCTGCTCCGCTATTTCTCTGCCAGCAAATTGTCTAAGAAACGCGACGTACCGATCCTTTGTCGTCATTGTGGAGAGGTGGGGGGGGGCGGTCTACCAGGGAGGAGCCACTTCATGCGATGGGATGTCACACCTGTTTCTAACTTCGATTAGACCTCTTGCAAAAGCGCTGGTTTAGACGTTGAAAGGTTGATCTTCGAGACGCAAAACCGACCTCTACGAGAAACTTACTGATTGGCTCTAGCGTCTTGAACAGCGGCTAAAAAGCAAAAAACTCCTAAGGGGATGCTGATAGCCAGAATAATCCCAGTAGTTACACTCCCTAATTCAGGTTCACCAGACGAAAGCTCAAAGATAGAGCCAACTGCCGCAATCCCGGCAATACAAGATCCAGCTAATAAAACACCACTCTTTGGAGTCACTTAATAAATTACTCCTGTTATGATTAAAATTCTGCAAAGAATCGACTATCTATTATCAATTTTCAAGTAACTGACTTCACGGCTTTGGTTGAAAAGCCATGCTTGGTCAGCTCTTGATCAAGGAGTAACGTATTTTCAACTCGGTCTACAAACAGAACCCCATGCAAATGATCAATTTCGTGCTGAATGCAGCACGCTAAGAGTCCAGTCACAGACAGTCGCTGAGGACGACCATACTCATCTTTATACGATACTTCAATTGCGGCTGGACGCTTCACATCCAGGTAAACACTTGGAATACTGAGGCACCCTTCCTGATTGATCGCGATGTCTCGACCTGCCTGAGTAACCGTTGGGTTAATCAGGATCAGTGGAGGCTTCGCGGCTTCATCCGGTTCACAGTCTACAACAATCACCTGCTTATTCACCGCAACTTGAGGAGCGGCTAGCCCAATCCCATCCGCACTATACATGGTCTGTAGCATCTCGCGAATGAGCTGTTTGATTTCGCCATCCACTTTAGCAACGCGCTTTGCAGACTGACGTAACACGCGATCGCCCAGGCGATGAATCTCCAGGGGTGGCTTCGCTAGCTTTTTCTTTTCAACCAAAACCTCAGCAGTCATGAATACAGCACTCTCAGAATAGTGTGAATGTCGGAATGATTCCGCCTTAGTTTTATCTTAGCGTTAGTCGATCGTTATTTGGTTATTAGGTTA
>JAAUSG010000092.1 GCA_012034055.1 Leptolyngbyaceae cyanobacterium RU_5_1
TGTCCTCCTGCCAAAACACTGCACAGGTGTCAATTTCCTGTTAACGTGAAGTCATGCTGATAGATGCTGAGCAGTTAATCAACTATCAACGTTGTCGTCGAAGGGTTTTTCTAGACGCTTACGGGGATCTCGGCCAACGAGATGCCACCAATGAGTATCTCTTCAAGATCATCCAGGACAGCCAGACTAATCAGCGATTTATTCTATCCAGGCAAGCGTTTAATCAACCAACCTATACTGTGGGAGACTGGCAGGCAGGGGCAGAGGCAACGCTGGACTTGATGCAGCAAGGAGTTGAGCGCATCTATCAGGGTGTATTGCTGACCGCAGGATCCGACGGTGTGACGTTGCTGAGCAATCCTGATTTGCTAATCAAGCATCCGGGACAGTCTGATTTTGGCGACTGGCTTTATGTGCCCACGGAAATTAAGCTCGGCAAGCGTCCCAAGTTGGAGTACCAGATCGCCGCAGCATTTCACACAATGGTGTTGGCACAGGTGCAGGGTGCCTGGCCAGAAACGGCATGGCTGCAGTTGCGGGAGCGGGGAGCCTATTCCGTTGACCTTTGGGAGATGCTGCCCCGGATGCAAGAGATTCTGGACGAATGTGTCCAGATGATGGTGAACCAGCAGGAGCCGGAGGTATTCATTGCGCGCAGTCGCTGTAGTCTGTGTCATTGGTTGAGTTATTGCCATGCGATCGCCCAAGCCGATCATCACCTCTCCCTACTCCCCGGTGTCACACCCAGCCGCTACGTTCAGCTCCAGGCACTCAACCTGTTGACCGTAAAATCGTTGGCTGAAACCAATCCGGCTGAACTGGAGCCGCTAGCGGGATTTGGTCGAGAGGCTGCCGACAAGCTCGTCCGTCAGGCCCGTTCAACCCTGCACAACCGCGCCATCCTGGCTGCAGAGGGTATTCACACCTTTACTCCGAATACCCCGGTCAGCAACCGGGGTAAATTGTCCGCGTACCATTCCCATCCGCTGCTGGCGGCACTGAACCTACCGACTGCTCCGGTTGAGCTGTATTTTGACATTGAAGCCGAACCGTCCTTGAATTTAGTCTACCTGCATGGGGTGCTGGTGGTTGATCGCCACGACAATACTCAGGTCTTCCACCCATTGTTAGCAGAGCAACCGGAGGAGGAAGTGCATGTTTGGCAGCAGTTTCTCGATTTAGTGTGGCGCTATCCCAACGCCCCAATTTTCCATTTCTGTCCCTTTGAAGTTCAAACGGTGGAACGGCTGGCCAAACTATACGGCAGTCCTACCCATCGCATTCAACCCCTCCTGAACCGCTTTGTTGATCTGCACGATCGCATTACCGGCATCGTCACCCTGCCCGTCGAAAGTTACGCCCTCAAACCGATCGCCCGCTGGCTCGGATTTGAGTGGCGAAACCCCTCCGCTAACGGGGCCCAATCCATCTGCTGGTACTCGCAATGGTTAAGGACGGGCGATCGCACCCACCTCAACTCAATCCTCACCTACAACGAAGACGACTGCCGCGCAACCCACCGCATCAAAGATTGGCTGGTGGGTTTTTTAATGGAAACCGTTTCCGTTCAAGCAGAGTTAGCGTAATGACCTACTAAACTCATTGGGCTTAACCCCCCATCAATGAAACCACCCTGCCCATTCCTTCGACCAGAGGGCTATGTCCAAAACTCCTCGGTTAAAACTGCACTGATCGCGCGATCGAATTGCCATTCGTCTGGAAATTGCACTTTGCTATAGTCTTTTCTCACCTGTTTCAGGGCACTTTGCCACGCCTGATTAAATACTTCTGTAAAGTAACCCTTTAAGCTGGGCGATTGCTCCAGGAGATCGTGAAGGTGGTTGCGCTGCTCATCAATGGTATTTTCCCATCCGTGATTTTCATGAGCGCTATCGATATAAACTCGTGTCAGCAGATTTGCCAGAAGTATCTTTAAACGGCTTTTTAGCTCAAGCTGATCGCGATTGGCTAACCCCTCAATCTCCTCAATTAGATGTTCAATATCCAGACTATGCAAATCACCTGCCCGTAACCGTGCAACCGTCACCATGTACCACAGGTTCATGTCCTGGTCGTAGAGCTGTGCAAGAGAGTGCTGTGCGAGAGAGACTGAGGTCGCTGAATAAGTCATCACAGGTGAGCGCCAATATCTTGCTTGCTAAACTAAATAGTCTAGCCAATCACTCATTCAGAAGCCTTTCCCCCTATTCCGCACATCAACTGGCACATTCTTTCGTTAAAACGAAAGAATGTGAATTCGGACAAATTTGCTCGGAAGAGATTATCAACTAGAGGGCTGTATTCTCAATTAAGGCAAGCAGTTTCGTGTGAGTTAATACGTTTGTAAATCCCACTCAGGATTTCAGGCTTTATCAACTGAATGTGACCCTTGTCAGGGTGAAAAGAGCTTCTATTTTCATTGCACAATTTCGGAGCGCAGCTAATCTGGACTGTAGTTAACCGTTGCTCTATTTAGTCAACAGTGCCGGACACTCAGTAGGCAAACGTATTTATTTGTAGCATGGGTTACGCTCCGCTAACCCATGCTGTTCAAAGGCTTGATGCGTTACGTTTGCACTAACGCATCCTACGTTGAATTAAACCCAGCTACTTATGTTATTTAGTCTTGTCAATTTGCCCTACTGGATTTTTCTAGCAGTGGGTGTTCTGTTGTACCTGATGGTGATTCTGACGGGTGGGGGAGATGATGGGGCGGACACTGATGTAGAGGTAGACGCCAATGTTGGCCATGACCTGGATTTCGATGCCGACGCCAATGGTGACTTTAATCTGGCACACTTGCTGGGCTGGTTGGGCTTTGGCAAGGCTCCCCTGATTCTGTTGCTGGCAACCGATTTGAGTGTGTTGGGTGTGGCTGGCTGGATACTGAATGTGCTTGCAGGTGAGGTGCTGGGAGACGTTCCCGATGGCTTTTGGGCGGGAGTGCTGTTTGGGGTGGCAGCGACGATCGCCCTCCTGCTTGGCAGCCTGATTGCCCGTCCCCTCGGCAAAGTGTTTGCCCAGTTTGGTGAGGACACCCGCAGCGATCGCCTGATCGGTTGCGTGGGCACCGTAAGTTCAGCGATCGTCCCCTCCTGCCTGGATGGACGCATTGGACAGGTGGATGTGCTGGATGCCGCCCGTAACCTGGTCACCGTCCCAACCGTCTTACCCGAATGGGCAACCGTCATTCCCCAACGCGGCGAGAAAGTCCTGGTCATCGATCGTCAGCCCCAGTTCTACGTCGTCATTACCAAAGACAGCCCCGATCAGGACCACTGGTTCAGCACCCCCACCCAAACGCAACACTAATTTTCATAATCAATTCACTTTTCTCTCACAATTAGTTCATAATTGAAAAAGGTGAAGAGTAAGAATTGTAGATTTTAGATTGCAGATTTTAGATTGAAAGGCACGAGAGGATAGGGATTATAGAGAGACCTAAAGAACCACAAACTTCCCAATCTTCAATCTCAAATCTTCAATCTTCAATTTCCCCATCCCCCCATCCACCAAACCGAGGTCACCATGCTGTTCTGGCTTACCTTCATCCAAGCGTTACCTACCGTTCAAATCCCCGAACTGCCACTGGCTCAACGCCTGACGGGTTCGGATGCCCAGGTTACCGGAACGAGACTGATTGCCCACCATCCGCATCTCGTTGCCCAGATTGCGCCTCATGCCAATCGTTCCATTGCTCAACTGCGCATCCCGGCTCAAATTGACAGCAGCTTGCTCTTTTTCCCCGGTGTAATTGTCGGGTTAGTGGTGCTGTTGCTGTTGAGCGTCTGGGCTTACACGCGCGTGTACGTGATCACGCCCAACAACGAGGCGTTTGTGCGCACGGGCGGCATTTTCGTCAAGCGCAAAACGGTAATTTTGAACGGTGGCTCGGTGGTGCTGCCCGGATTTCATGAGCTGACGCGGGTTCCGTTGCGGGAGATTTCGATCGATGTGGAGCGCACGGGTAAGCTGGCGGTTCGGACTAAGGACTACCTGCGGGCCGATATGCGGGTCACCTTTTACGTCTGCATCAACGCCAATGAAGAAGACGTGTTGACCGCAGCGGCAAGGCTGTCACAGAACAATCGGATTACACCCGAAAACATTAAGCATGCGTTGGAGAAACGGGCGGATGATGCGATTCGAGCAGCGGCAAAGAACAAAGATCTAGCAGAGGTTGACTCAGACAAATTGGGCTTTGCTCAGGAAGTGTTAAATCTAGTGCAGCAAGACTTGAGCAAGGTGGGACTGACACTAAACAATATTGCGATTTCGGAAATTCAGGAGAGCGACACCTACGACGAGAACAATTTCTTTGATGCCCAGGGTGTGCGGTTGAGAACGGAAACGATTCAGCGCTCGATCCAGCAGAAGCGGGAGGTAGAACTGTCTACGCAGGTGGCGATCGAGCAGAAGGAGTTGGATGCCCAGAAGCGATCGCTGCAAATTGTTCAAGAAAAAGAATCGGCCCAGTTGGAACAGCAGTTGCAAATTGAAGCGATGACAGCCCAGCGGGAACGGGAAATTCAGGAAGCGAAAGCGAGAGAAGCGGCAACCACGCAGCGCACCCAAATTTTGCAGGCGCAGGCCGTGGAAGAGGAGGAAATTCGCAAAAAGCTGGCTGTGCAGCAGAGCCAGATTGAAGCCGATATTTCTTTAGAAGAGCGCAACAAACAGTTGAAGGTGGTGCAAGCGCTGCAAAAACAAGAGGCAGAAGTCGCTGAAATTACCCGTAAGCAGACGGTGGACGCCAGCGTGCTGCAAGCCCAGGTGCAGATTGCCGAGTCGGAGCGGTTGGCCCGGTTGGCCCAGGAAGATGTGGCGATCGCGGTTGCCAACAAGAAAAAAGACAGCTTCCTGGCGGAAGCGGAACGAGCCAAGGCGGAGTCTTCGGTGACCACCGCATCTGAAGTTGAGAAAGCGGAACGGAACAAGCAGCTATCTGTAATTGCGGCGGAACGAGAGGCTCAGGAAAAACGGGTACTGGATCAAAACGTGGTGGAAATCGATGCCTTCCGACGCAGGCGACAGGCGGAAATCGCCCAACAGGCAGCCGAACTGGAAGCCGAAGCGATTCGTACTCTGGCAGCCGCTAATCGTGACAAAGCAATGGCCGAAGCCGAAGGGATCCAGGCTCAAATTGAAGCCAAAAACGCGATCAGCAATGCCAACCTAGTGGCGAATTTGATCACCACCATCTTTCCCGAAATTGGCGATCGCCTCCCCGAAATCCTGCAGGCCCTGGCTCCTCAACCCGGTGTGTTGGGGGATGCCCGCATCTATGCCTTCCCCGGTGCAAATGGTAGCAACGGCAACGCAGCCGGTGATGTCAACAAGCTGCTGCTGTCTACGAGTGGACTGGCATTGATCAACACCCTGTTAGATGAGGGCAAGCTGGGACAATTGCTCGGTCAAATCAAGCATCTGCTCAACGATCAGGGCGATCGCAATGTCACGGTAGAAGCGACCTCAAAGGATTTGGCAACGTCTGACAGTGACAGCAAATCCAGCTAAAGCGGCTTTTAACTCACATTCCAGCCTTTCTACAGTTCATTTATCCTGGCTAATTCGATGAATTTTCTGCAATGCTTCGCCGCTATGAGCAAATCACCCTGTAAGGGTATGTAAAGCTTGTATTGAATAGTAGAACTTTTTGTAGTTTGACGGCAGCAGTTATTGTATGACACGCATTTTATTAGCAGGTGCGAATGGACAGGTTGGAGCGGAACTTCGGCAAGCCCTTGCGCCCTTGGGTGACGTGGTTGCGATCGATCGCACCACCTGGGATCTGGCAGAACCAAATGCTGTGCGCCAGGTGATGAACGAGGTTCAGCCAACCCTGGTTGTCAATGCTGCCGCTTATACAGCCGTAGACAAAGCTGAAAGTGAGCCAGAGTTGGCAACCCAGGTGAATGGGAAAGCGCCTGGCGTGCTGGCCGAAGCGGCTGAATCAATGGGGATTGGACTGATTCACATCTCAACCGACTATGTGTTCGACGGCAAGAACAGCAGTCCTTATTTAGAGACAGCGACAACCAATCCGCTGGGAGTTTATGGAGAGACGAAATTAGCGGGAGAAGAGGCGGTACGAACGGCTTGCCAGCGGCACATGATTATTCGCACGGCCTGGGTGTATGGAGTCCAGGGCAAGGGCAACTTTGTCAAAACCATGCTGCGGTTGGGGGCACAGCGGGAAGAATTGCGCGTGGTGACGGATCAAATTGGTTCCCCGACGTGGACTAAGGATTTGGCAGATGCGATCGCTCAACTCGCTCCCCAACTGACTCTAGAAACCGCAGGCACCTATCACTACACCAACAGCGGCGTTTGCAGTTGGTACGATTTCGCGATCGCGATCTTTGAAGAAGCCAAAGAACTGGGTTTTCCGCTCCAGATCCAGCGCGTCATCCCGATCTCGACCGAGGAGTATCCAACTCCCGCCCACCGTCCGCCCTTCTCTGTCCTCTCCCTGAGAAAAACCTCAGCGTTGCTGGGCGGTTCCCCTCCCCACTGGCGACAGAGCTTGCGGAAAATGCTGGCTGAACTGAAGTCAGCTTGAACTAAGCCTTCAATTTGAAGACCACAGTATAACTCTGGAAAACGAGACGTTATCCAGAGCAAATTTGACACTCAGTGCATAGTTAGGACAACAATTCATGCATAGAATTATTGCAGCACAACAATCTATACAAACTCTCAGTCAGCGCAGTACCTCACTTTTCCTGTCCTTACTGATTTGTGGTGATTTTACCTTTGTAGTGCTGCATTTTAGGAGATTTCCAGGAAAGAAACTACCAAAAAATCCTGGTAAAGACGAACGGCCGTTCGTTCCTCCAGGGGTAAAATCTTTCTCAGAAATCGCCTTATAAATGTCTTGATACCCGGTTTAAGAATCCTCTGCTGAATCTTCAATTTGATAACAGTTATCCAGAGGTATACCAGTATTTAAAATTTCTTTGGATTATCATTATCTTAATCTTTATTTCATTAAAGGAAGCTCCGCCGCATTATATTTCATGGGTATTGGTTTTTACATACTTTCTGCTTGATGATTCCTTGCAAATTCATGAGCGAATCGGAGGCTACATTGCCGCAAACCTTAGTTTCATGCCCATTCTTGGGCTAAGATTGCAAGACTTTGGAGAGCTTGCCGTCTCAGCTTCTGCGGGAATTATTCTATTACTTAGTCTCATTTTGGCTTATGCAAACGGGTCAGAGATGTTCCGAAAGATATCCCAGGATTTTGCTTTGCTCCTATGTGGATTAATTTTCTTCGGTGTTGTTGTAGATGTGATCCATGTCGCTATTAACTTGGGTGGGAAAGTTAACTTTGTTCTAGGTGTGATTGAAGACGCTGGCGAAATGTTATCGGTGAGTCTGATTCTTTGGTATGCCTTCCTCAGAGTATCCGGACAGAGGGTGAAGACACGCAAGTAGTTTATTTACAACAACAGCAACAACAACGTTATATGAATCTGGCAAATGTAGTAGAGTCAATTCCCTTGAAAACGAATGCAGAGGGTGTTGTCCGAGTTGGTGGAACACGGGTAACGCTTGACAGTGTGGTGTATGAGTTTAAGCAAGGGTCAACGGCTGAGGAAATTGCTTACCAGTTTCCCTCACTGCAACTGGCAGATGTGTACGTCGTGATTACCTATTATTTGCGGCATCAGGATGAGATTGAAGCCTATTTGCAGGAGCAAGAAGAACAGGCTGCAAAGGTGCGTGAAAAAATTGACAGCACTTTCCTTCTCAAGGCTTAAAAGAGCGCCTTTTAGCCAAACGTCAAGCCCTCAGTGAATCTGCTAAGGGACTTGCAAATAAATAAACTACCCATATCCCAACCTGTAGGGACGTATAGCGTGCGGCATGGCTTCGCTAGCGCGCAGCGTGTCCTTCGGACTTACGGTTGTTCGTCCCTACCACACACTGGGATGTTTTTTTCGTTGCAAGTCCCTAATTCCTAAAAGTCGAACTCAGCAAATAATTCTGCCACTGGCAACGTAAAACCTGGAATGATATCTTCGCCGTCGAGAGTATCGATGATTTTGAGGAGTTTGTCTGGTTCAGGTTGGCGATAGACCAGGATCGATCGCTCATCGGGATTCACGACCCACACCAATCGGCAGCCATTGTCAAAATACTCCACCAGTTTTTCATGCAGTTCTGCAAAGGTGTTGCTAGGGGAAATGACCTCAACGGCTAAGTCTGGCGCACCCTGGAAAAACCCTTTGGGAATTCGTTTTACGCCTTTCAAGCGCTCTTTGGAAATAAAAGAAACATCTGGAGAGCGCTTATTTTCCGATCGCAGGGTGAACGCGGTACTGGAATCACATGTAATTCCCAACTTTCTAGGGCGCACATAAAATTCCAATGCTCCCCCCAGAAAAGTGCCAATATTGCCATGCTCCATTCCAGAGTTGCCGATAGTCCTCACCTCCCCATCCACTAGCTCATAGCGCCCCCCATCATCGGGTAGCGCCATAAACTCTGCGTCTGTCCATACTTTCGTTTCGGTAACAATCGTCATGGCGGGTTGTTTCTGAAACTGAAGCGGTGTATGCCCATGCTAACGGCTAATGATACAGTCTACATCGGAGGGTCTCAAGGATATTGCTTATGAAAGCGCAGGTGTTTCGAGGGGTTAATCAGCTTAGTTATGAAGAGGTGCCAACGCCAGAGATTTTGCCCGACGAGGTGTTGGTGCAGGTACAGGTGGTGGGACTGTGTCAGTCTGATATCAAAAAGATTCGTTATCCGCTGTATGAACCGCCACGCATTTTTGGGCATGAAACGGCCGGGACGATCGCCGCTGTTGGCTCCGAAGTCGAAGGGTGGCAGGTGGGAACGCGCGTTGTCGTGCTGCATCACATTCCCTGTATGCACTGCGCCTACTGCCTGAACGACAACTTCTCAATGTGCAATGTCTATAAGAACATCACCACCACAGCCGGATTCGCGCCCAGCGGTGGCGGCTTTGCGGAGTATGTGAAGGTGCCGGGACATATTGTCCGCAATGGCGGGCTGTTGACGATTCCAGATGACATCACCTTTGAGCAAGCCAGCTTTGTGGAGCCAACCAACTGCTGCCTGAAAGCAGTCAAAAAGGCCCAGATTGCGCCAGGTCAGACTGTCTTAGTTACTGGAGCAGGACCCATTGGGCTAATGTTCATCATGCTGGTTAAGTACTTTGGCGGACGGGCGATCGCCACTGATTTGCTGCCCAGTCGGATCGAAAAAGCCCTCATCGTCGGTGCCGAAGCCGCCTTCGATGCCCGCGACCCCGATTTGCCAGCCAAAGTCCACGCCATGACTCAGGGGATGGGAGTGGACACCAGTCTGTTGGCAGTCCCCAGCGAAAAGGCCTTCTTCCAGGCGTTGGATTGCACTCGCAAAGGCGGCAAGATTCTCTTCTTTGCCGAATTTCCCGACGAGGTGGAGATTCCAATCAATCCCAATATCCTCTACCGCCGCGAAATTGACCTGATGGGTAGCTACAGCTCCTCCTACCGTGTCCAGGCATTGTCCGCCGACATTGTCTTCAATAAGCGAATCAATGTGGATGCCCTGGTCAGCGATCGCTATCCGCTCAAAGACCTCACGGCAGCCGTGGAGCAGGCGATCGCGCCCAGTCCTGAGACCTACAAAATTTTGATTTATCCGTAACAGCCATCCGTTTCATCCGCTACCAAATCCGCTGCCAATCCGCTGCCAGTCATTCCACGCGCTCTAGCGGGGTCAACTTGGGGTCAATAATTTTCTGTCCCATGCCGGGAAACTTGACCGCGAGACAGATTTTGTTGCCCGCCCCAAAGATGTGGGTCACCTCACCGGTTCCAAAGGCTTTGTGAACCAGGCGATCGCCGACACTCCAGTCATTCTCATGGGTATTGGGGAGGGAACTGGCTTCGGATTTATTGCGACGAACGGCGGCGATCGACTTAGTCAAACGAGTTGGGATGGCTGTGGCGACGTTGGACTCAATCAACTCCTTCGGCAGCTCCGCCAAGAATAACGATGGGCTGGCAGGTTCACGGTTGCCGTAGAGACGACGTTCACGAGCATGGGAGATAAACAAGCGCTCCTGAGCACGGGTAATGCCGACATAGCAGAGACGGCGCTCTTCTTCCAACGCCGCCGGATCTTCCATCGAGCGGTAGTTTGGGAACAGTCCTTGCTCTAGCCCCACCAAAAATACAACCGGAAATTCCAATCCTTTAGAGGAGTGCAGCGTCATTAGGGACACGCGAGTGACTTCTTCCTCCAGATTGTCCAGATCGGAGGACAGGGATGCACTGGCGAGGAAGGCAATCAGGCTGGTGTCTTCGTTATCTTCCTCAAATTGCAGAACAGCGTTGTACAACTCATTCACGTTTCCGAGCCGGTCTTCCGCCTCTTCCGTCCCCTGAACCTTGAGATCTTGCATGTAGCCTGAGTCTTCCAGTACACCTTGGACGATCTCGTTTGCCGGGAGAGCGTCAAGCTGCCCGCGCCATTTTTGCAGGATTTGAGCAAACCCAATCACGGCTTTGGCCGATCGCCCCGCTAGGGTTTTCACCGAAGTCTCATCAGTCAGGATTTCCCAGAGGGGCTGATCCAGCTCTTGAGCGGCTTTGACAAGTGAGTCGATCGTCGCCTTGCCAATGCCGCGTCGAGGCGTGTTGATCACGCGCAGCAGGCTGACCGTATCGAAGGGATTGGCGATCGCGCGCAAATACCCCAGCACATCCTTAATTTCCTTGCGATCGTAGAACCGCAGTCCACCCACGACTTTGTAGGGGACGCCCCAGCGCACCAGCGACTCCTCAAAGGCCCGCGACTGGGCATTGGTGCGGTAGAGGATCGCAAATTTGCCGTAGTGCAGCTCTGGGTGCTTGGACTCCAGTTGGCGGATCTGATTGACGACGAACTCCGCTTCTGCCGTCTCATCATCGGCTCGATAGACATAGACCGACTCCCCCTCGCCTCGCGTTGGCTTCAGGACTTTATCAATCCGCTCGGTGTTGTTTTCAATCAGGTGATTCGCGACTGCCAGGATGTTTTCGGTGGAGCGGTAATTCTCCTCCAGCTTCACCATTGTGCGGGTGTCGTCGTCCGGTAGGCGATCGCCAAAGTCGCCCTGAAAGTTCATCAGAATCGTGAAGTCAGCCGCCCGGAAGGAATAGATGGACTGATCGGCATCGCCGACGACAAACACGGAGCGATGCTCCCAATTGTCAAAGGTTGGGGAGTCTTCACCATTCGTGACCAGCAGCCGAATCAGGTCGTACTGGGTGCGGTTGGTGTCCTGATACTCATCTACTAAAATGTGGCGAAAGCGCTTGTGCCAATAGCCGCGCACCTGTTCATTTTGGCGAAAGAGCTGCACCGGCGTCAGAATCAGGTCGTCAAAATCCAGCGCGTTGTTGGCGGCTAGAGTGTCCTGATAAACGCTGTAGACATTGGCGATCACCCGCCCCCGGTAGTTGGGCTGCTCATTCTCGAAATCCTGGGGTGACAGGCTCTTGTTTTTGGCATTGCTGATCGCATAGCGCACCGATTTGGGGTCAAATTTCTTGTCATCCAGGTTCAGCTTCTGAGTCACGATTTCCTTCACCAGACTCTGAGCATCGGACTCATCAAAGATGGAAAAATTGCGGTTCCACTTGCGCCCGTTGCGGTTCTGGAATTTCTCAATATCGAAGCGCAGAATCCGGGCACACAGGGCGTGGAAGGTGCCAATCCACAGGTCTTTGGTGATGGTTTTGTAAACCTGAGACTTGAGGCGGATCTGCTCGTTGGCAGGCAAGGCTTCCAGAGGTTTGCCAAATTCACTCTGCGATCGCTGATCGGCAAACAGCTTCTCAATCCGCTCCTTCATTTCCCTGGCTGCTTTGTTGGTAAACGTCACCGCCAGGATGTTCTCTGGGTCAACCCGATGATTCAGAACCAGGTTGGCAATCCGGAAGGTGAGTGCCCGCGTTTGCCAGATCCCGCTCCGGCAACCACCAGCAGCGGACCAGAATAATGCTCAACCGCTTGCCGCTGGCAGGAATTGAGTTGACCGAGAAATTCTTTAGTCTGAGTCATGAGTTGCGATCGCGCTTTAGGAAGGAGAATCAATTAAAAATTAAAAGTTAAAAATTAAAAATGGCTGCCAGCAAAGATTTCCCATTTTTGATTTCCCACTTTTAATTTTGCATTTTGCATTCTTACACGGATTACTAGACAAGGGTATCGTACTCTAGCTGGACTGATAGGGTTGAACGGATTTTAGCGATCGTTGTGAACCGCACCAACCTCTGACACCAAATATCCTGAAAAGTGGAAAATGGACAATCGGCTGAAATACCGACTGTCCATTGAGTTGTTTACGTTGAACGAACCTTGCGACGGACTAGGAGCTTGTCGGAGAAATGGTTTTGATCCCCCCTAACCCCCCTTAAGTAAGGGGAACTTTCCGGAAGTCCCCCTTATTAAGGGGGATTTAGGGGGATCTCCGACAGGCTCTAGGAAATCGAAATGATCCAGGTGCCGAGGTAGCGCAGCAGGGGAGTGTCCCCCGGTGACATGATCTGGCAGTTAAAGTAGAACATGCCGCCAGAGCTAGGGTTCTTCACATCTTCCAGCCAAATCTCAACCTTGCTATTTGCTGGGACTGGATCAACTGGGAAGATTTCAATCAGGTTATCTTCTTTCCTCCAGTTCACTTCTTGCAGCGGCACGGATTTGTCCTGGACGCGCAATTCTACCGCTTTCGGATTAAACGTGCCTTTGTAGTAGTCGGGATAAGAGATGGCAAACTGTGCAACTGCCAGTTTCATTTTCTTGGCAGGAATCCGCAAACGGTAGCGGTCCCAACCGTTTGCTCGACCACCAAAATCAAGGCGGAAGCCGAGACTATCTTCTCCTTTGACACCGCTAAAAATTGTCAGTCCGGGTAGTCCGCTGTTTTGAGCCAGGCTAATCGTTGGGATGGCACCCACGATGCAACCTGCGATCGCCAAACCGGAAAGCGCTCGTTGCCCAAATGATCTCGAAAGCATAAGCTAATTTACCTAATCGGCAACAGTTAGTTACAAATCGATCGCTCAATTTGTGAAGCTTTGTTTATCTATATGACTTTAGCAGGATCCTCGCCTGAAATCACGATCGATAAAAGCTCCAAACGATAAGACGGTCAAAAATGCCAGAAGTTTCCCTCGCCAAAGATTGTTTTCACTTGTAAATGCATTCTTAAATCATTCCGCTGGAGAGACGATCCCCAGGAAATTTGAGATCACAGTAGTAACTAGATGAAATCCCTCACAACGAGGGGTTCGACCGCAATGCGACGGTGCAGGTTGAGCATGGATTAAATGGAGCAGGTATGAAAATCGGGATTCCTAAAGAAGTGTATCCAGGTGAGTGTCGAGTAGCCGCTACACCGGATACGGCTAAACGGTTGCAGAAGCTTGGTTTTGAGGTGCTGATTGAGGCTGGTGCAGGTAAGGCTGCCAACTTCTCAGATGCGGCTTATGCCCAGGCAAGCTGTGAACTGGTTGCAGATCCACTCACCCTCTGGTCAGAGTCAGACGTTATGATCAAAGTGCGCCCACCGATGCTGCATCCTGAGCTGGACAAGCCGGAAGTTTTCCTACTGCGAGAGGGTGGTACGCTGATCAGTTTTGTCTATCCTGCCCAGAACCACGAACTGCTGGAAGATTTAGCTGACCGGAAAGCCACAGTGCTGGCAATGGATGCGGTGCCCCGGATTACCCGGGCCCAAAAAATGGATGCACTCAGCTCGATGGCAAACATTGCAGGCTACCGGGCAGTGATTGAGGCAGCAAGCCATTTCGATCGCTTCTTCCCGGGTCAAATCACAGCAGCGGGCAAGGTGCCACCCGCAAAAGTGTTAGTGATTGGGGCAGGCGTGGCTGGATTGGCCGCCATTGGAGCCGCGAAGAATTTGGGGGCGATCGTCCGGGCTTTTGATACGCGTCCGGTGGTGAAGGAACAGGTGGAAAGCATGGGTGCCGAGTTCCTGATGCTGGACTTTAAAGAGGACGGCACAGGTCAGGGCGGTTACGCCAAGGTGATGAGTGAAGAATTCATCCAGGCGGAGATGGCGCTGTTTGCTGAGCAGGCCAAAGAGGTCGATATTATTATCACCACAGCCCTGATCCCCGGTGTGAAAGCTCCTCTCCTGATCACCCGTGAGATGGTAGAGAGTATGAAAGAAGGCTCTGTGGTGGTCGATATGGCCGCCGAGCAGGGGGGCAACTGCGAAGTGACCAAACCCCAGGAAGTCTATCGCTACAACGGCGTTACGATCGTCGGCTTGACTGACCTGCCCAGTCGGATGGCCCAGCAAGCCAGCCAGCTCTACGGCACTAACCTGTGTCACCTGCTGGATGAACTGGGTGGGAATGAGAATTTCAAGATTGACTTTGAGAATGAAGTGGTTCGGGGCGCAACCGTTCTTCGGAATGGAGAGGTAACCTGGCCGCCGCCAAAGCCGCAACCCGCTCCCCAGCCTGCTCAATCGGCAACACCGCAACCCGTTGCACCGCCTGCTCCACCTAAACCAGAGCCGATCGCAACCACTCATCCTGCAGCCCATGCCAAACACAAAGACAAATCTCACCACAGGAGCCACAAGGATTTAGTGTGGCTAATGCTGGCGGGTGTGGCACTGATTGGCATTGGTATTGGTGCGCCGCCCTCCTTCCTGTCTCACCTGACCGTCTTTGTCCTGGCAATTTTCGTGGGCTGGCAGGTGATCTGGAATGTCACCCCTTCCCTGCATACCCCATTGATGAGCGTGACGAATGCAATCAGCGGCATCATCATCGTTGGCGGAATTTTGCAACTGTCTGGAGCGCCCTTCTCAGCCACTGCAATTTTAGGCGCGATCGCCATCCTGATCGGCACTATCAACATCTCTGGTGGCTTCCTCGTCACCCAGCGGATGTTGAAGATGTTTCAGAAGTAGCCAGGTGTCAGGTGTCAGATATCAGGTAGGAAGGTTGTTAGCTTTGGAGGATTTTCCAACCAACAACCAACAACCCTCTTGCCCCTCACCCCTCACCCCTCACCCCTCACCCAAATTCACAGCAATTAATCTATGACCAGCAGTTTACTAACCGTTTCCTATATTGGCTCCAGTGCCATGTTTATTCTCAGCCTGAGTGGGTTGTCGAACCAGGAGTCGGCACGACGCGGCAACTTGTACGGCATCATTGGCATGATCCTGGCGATCGTGGCAACCACGGTTGCAGTCGGCATGAGCGGCTTCGGGCTCAGCGAGTATGGCACCTTGGCCATTGCTGTGCTGCCGGGAATCGTGATTGGGGCGATCGTGGCAGCTCGCGTAGCGATGACCTCCATGCCCGAATTAGTCGCGATTTTGCACAGTTTCGTGGGTGCTGCCGCCGTATTAGTCGGCATTGCTAATTATTTGGCTCCCGCTCAACCCTTAACAGGGGTTGAAGCTGTAATTCACGAAGTCGAGATTTTTGTTGGCGTCTTTATCGGAGCGATTACCTTTTCCGGCTCGGTGGTTGCCTTCGGTAAGCTGCGAGCATGGCTGCCCAGCAAGCCTTTGCTGCTCCCCGCTCGTCACTGGCTCAACCTGGGCATGTTGGGTGCCTCTATCTCACTGGGCAGCGGATTCCTGAGTGCCGAGGGCTATGATGGACTGACGCCGCTGCTGATTATGACCGCGATCGCAATCGTGCTGGGGGTGCATCTGGTGATGGCGATCGGTGGTGCCGATATGCCTGTCGTCATCTCGATGCTGAATAGCTACTCTGGTTGGGCCGCTGCCGCCGCTGGCTTCATGCTCTCTAACGATTTGCTGATTATCACTGGCGCACTGGTGGGGAGTAGTGGTGCCATCCTCAGCTACATCATGTGCAAAGCCATGAACCGCTCCTTCATCAGCGTGATTTTGGGTGGTTTTGGAGCAGACAGTGGTGCCGCTCCGGCGACTGCAACCAAGATTGAAGGCGACGTTCACCAGACCACCGTTGAGTCCACCGCACAAACCCTGCGCAACGCGAAGAACGTCATCATCGTGCCCGGTTATGGCATGGCAGTTGCCCAGGCCCAGCACTCCGTGTCAGAAATTACCAAGACACTCCAGGGTTTAGGCGTCAACGTGCGGTTTGGCATCCACCCCGTTGCCGGTCGCATGCCCGGACACATGAATGTGTTGTTGGCAGAAGCCAAGGTTCCTTACGACATCGTGCTGGAAATGGACGAAATTAACGCAGACTTTCCAGAAACCGATGCCGTGCTGGTGATTGGGGCAAATGACACTGTGAACCCCAGCGCGATCGAGGATCCCCACAGCGCGATCGCGGGAATGCCAGTTATGGAAGTCTGGAAATCTCACAAAACCGTGGTGATGAAACGCGGCATGGCCAGTGGCTACGCAGGCATTGAAAATCCCCTGTTCTATAAAGAGAACACGGAAATGCTGTTTGGCGATGCCAAGAAAAACCTGGATGCAATTCTGGGCCATCTGCGGTAGCGCATCGGGGGGTTCCCAAGTTGGTAACATCCCATCTGTAGGGGCGTTCTGTAGCGTTCCTACAGATGCTCATGAATAAGAAAATTATCAATAGAATGAAAAGAAGACAGGCGCAGTCGAACGAGAACCACTCAACACCATGACCCAGACTCAGCTCAGATTTCAAAGCTTTGAAGAATATCTGTCCTATGACGATGGCACAGAGAAGCTGTATGAACTGTTTAACGGAGAGTTGATCGAGGTGCCGCCAGAATCAGGAGAGAACGTTAGCATTGCTGGATTTCTATTCGTTCACTTTGCTCTGCTATTAGGTCATTTGAGAGTCAGGGGACATGGGTTAGAACTTGAAGTGAGAGGGGAGCCGAGAAACCGTTACCCTGACCTGACCATCATTCGAGATGAACATATTCAGCAGTTGAGACGGCGAAATACGATTCGACTGGCAATGGCTGCACCGCTGCTGGTGGTTGAAGTGGTCAGCCCTGGTGATTTGCAGCGAGACCGAGACTACATTGCCAAACGAATGCAATATCAAGATCGTGGCCTTCCTGAGTACTGGATTATAGACCCGCAAACTGAAACCGTGCTGATCTTGGAACTCGCTGGAACTGACTATCGAGAAGTCGGGACGTTCTGTGGAAACGATCGCCTCTGTTCGCCCCAGTTTGAAGCCGTGAACTTATCTGCCACCAAAATTTTTGCAGCAGGTGGGGTGGTTGAGTGAGCGCGCGATCGCATAGTCGCGGGGGGAGAAGTTGGATTACAGCATCATGCCGCTATGATTTTAGCGAGAAGCAAACCTATTTTGCTTTTGCATAAATTTCTGGCCAGCAAGCTGACCAACATTGAACCTTGCTCGACACAGAGATTTGTTAGTTGATAAAACCCTGATGCGCGTGAAAAACTTTTCACTGTCCGGTCTTTATCTCTTCATCCTTTTACCTCTCCATATGTCCGACGAACCTAAACCCGACGACCCTCTGCCGATCGCGATTCGGGACATGGAAATTGACGATATTGCCCCCGTGTTTCACCTGGGCGAGTCTTTGTTTACCAGTGACCTGTATCCCTATATTTACCGAACCTGGGATCAGTGGGAAGTGATTGGGTTGTACAACACGGATCCAGAGTATTGCTTAGTTGCCGATGCAGAGGGTCAACTGGCTGGCTTCATTCTGGGCACGATCATTAACAAAGCAACCTGGACTTATGGCTATATCACCTGGTTAGGAGTGAATCCGACGTTCCAGCGGCGCGGAGTTGCGGACAGACTGGTGGATAAGCTGGTGGAGCGGATGATCGATGATGGGGCGCGGTTCATGATGGCAGACACCGATCCGGAAAATACGCCTGCGGTTAAGTTCTTTGTTCGCAAAGGGTTCAGCAACATCCGCAAGCACATCTTTATGTCGATGAACCTGAGCAAGCATGAGTATTACGGCAAGCTGATTGCCTATGAGCGAGAGAAGGCGGAACGGGCGGTGTGGAAACGGCCACGGCCACGGCCGACGAAGTCTTAGATGGGGAGTGGGAGGAGGGAGATGGGGAGTGGGGAATGAGCAAATCCGCTACCGAGTAAGTAGACTGAGCTTTTCAAGCTCAGGTATGTGAAGTTAGATAGAGGCATCGATTTCAACAAATTTGGAGGGTGAGAGCATGGGTGCGCGCTTACGAG
>JAAUSG010000093.1 GCA_012034055.1 Leptolyngbyaceae cyanobacterium RU_5_1
CCCTCATCCCCTCATCCCTATTCCCTATTCCCCTATTCCCTAACCCCTACGCCCCTAGCCCCTAGCCCCTAGCCCCTACTCCTCAAACCAACTGGCTCGCCACGCATCCTGGGCCTGCGCGATCGCCCGTTCCCGTTGCTTCTTGTGATACTCTCGCGCCAGGGACTTTAATCGGGTTGAGAGACTGCGAATTTTGTTGCGAATGGCCACAGTCGTGGAGTCGGCAAATTCAATTTCTGAGAGGCGCAAATGAATCGCCATGATATGCACAACGGATGGTTTGGAGTCTTCAAAATCATCCTGCTCCAGTGGGTTGCCATCGTTTGCTTCAATCAGCACATTCAGCAGGTTGGGAGAGTGGGCTGCCATTTCAGACATTTCGGATTTGCTGGCCGTTTGCAAAAGCGATTCTGGCAGTTTCTTGGGTAGAATGCCTGCCTGCTGTAGTTGATGGTTTGCACAATGGGAAGCCATCCGCAATTCTTTGACAATTTCCTGCTCTAACTCCTCCTGCCAATGGGCAAGGATGTCTGGAGTCAGCGATCGCTCTGCCTCACGTTCTGCCTGAATCGCATCATCGTCTGGTTCCACAGATAGTTCTAGTGCTGCGAACTCATCCGACAATGATTCATTTCCAAATAGATAGTCGGGTACTGAAGATTTGACCGTGCCGGGTCGTTGCAATTTTGCGCTCAAATTCAACTGAGCTTGCTTCATCAGGTTCCGTAGAGTTTGTTGCAGATCCTGGCGCTGGCCAAACGAAAGATTCAAAAACTGCGTTGGATAGCCTTGAGTACAAACGTGATAGTTTGCCAGAATAAATTGCTTATGAACCGCCTGTCCCAGCGCCTTTAGATAGTCCGAATAAGCCCGATGAAACTCTTCAGCGATCGCTTCAACTGCCTTATCCAGGGTCGCAATCTCCTGTTCAATTCGCTCAACTGAACTCGCCATAGCCTCTAGTACCTTCACTCCTGGCGTCTACGATGGATTGCAGTGATGCCTATGGTTATCTTAACCGACTCAGAAATAGGGACTAGGGGCTGTCAGTGGATAGTGACAAGGTGGCTGTACTTATCTTTTCCCTCCTCCGTCCTCCGTCCTCCCTCCTCCGTCCTCCCTCCTCCCTCCTCTCACCTCTCACCTCTCACCTAGTCGCTCGTCCGTCGAACTCCGCCTTCTACTGGAATGACATCAGAGCCTGCAAAGGGTTCTGTTCCACCCGTCCAGTTGAAGTCGCTGATCCGGAAGCTGATTGAGCCAATTTCAAGCACCGGGTTGTAGCGAACAATGATTCCGTGGGTGCGGCGACTGTATTCCAGGAAGTAATCTGTACTGATGGATTCGCGGGTGTCCAGGTTAAAGGAAGTTTGAACTCCAAATCGAAACGGACCGTATATCTGTTGAAACAGGGAAAGTGAGAGCACCCGATTGTCTACTGTGCGATCGAAAAAGAAAGGAGAGGAGCCGCCCCCAAGCGTCTGTTGATAAAGCACACTAAATGCGGTGTAGTCGAAAAAGGGTCGAGAAAAGTGACCAAATTGACCATACAGCCCAACAGTGCCAATGAAATCTTTCTGAGTGTCATCGCTGGTGTAGCTACTGAACACCCCTCTAACGCTGGTTGAGATCAGGAGGTAGGGAATTACAGGATTAGCAGTATATTTCAAGCCTTCATTGCGGGTGGCTGGCAGAGGCTTGCCCTCCCAGAGCGTAAAGTTGCGATTGAGGGCAGCAGAGGCTTGAAAGCGCCCCAGCGTAACGCGGCTATCTTCCGGGTTGGGACCCAGCAAATCGAGTCGGTCCGTATTTGCGTTGATGTCACTGTAGCCGGCCTGATAGTTGAGGGTCAGACCCGTGTTGCCCAACACAACATCGGGAGAGACAAAGATGAATCCCAAGCTGGATTGAACGGTTTGGAACCCCAGGGAACCATTGAAGAGGCGATCGCGGTAGCTGTACTCAAACGCTAGCCGATGGGGACCAACGGGTGTATCAATCCTCTGGGTGGCGCGGATGCTGGCACGCAGATTATCTAGAAACTTCTCGGTATCAAACGTTGTCAGTTTAGCAGCGGCGCGCACCGACGTGGTTGGAGTAACTTGCACATCCAGTCTTGCTTTTGCGCCAAAGTTATCTGGATCCGTGACATCTTTGGTTTCAAAGACCATGCGCTGCAGGTAAATCTGTGGGGTCAACCTGAAGCGCACCTTATCGCTACGAATTAGCTCAAAGTCCCGCTCGACAAACAAGCCACCCCGATCTTCATTGTCAAATCCAAACTGCACCAGGGGCGGTTGTCGCTCCCGGCGATCGAGCACGGTTCGCGAAATCAACAACGGAATCGACACACGCTGATCAAACACCAGGCGGGGACGAGTTGCCCGCACCTCATCTCGCAGCGGTGAAAGGCGAGTCAGGGTTGCCTTATCGGCTTTCAAGACCAATTCCGGTGGCGAGAAGGGGTCGTTGGTAATCTGGATATTCTTGGCTTCCCAGCCTTCGGGGGTGAAGTCAATCTGTTCTGCTTCAAAGCGCAGCCGGTTGATCTCGCCGCCCCTGGGCAGCGCACCGGGAACTCGACCCACATCCCGACCTGCCCGATCGACGTCGAAAATCCGCCAGGGCTGGTGACATCCTGAAGGGGTTGGTTAGCCGTGATGCGATCGCTCAACGGTCGCGCGATCGTCGTTCCCGATGTGGCATCTGTAGCCGCAGGAATTGCCTCGCTTCCGGCGGCTGGCAGGAAAATCTCTCCCCGTGCCGCCTGAACCGTGCCGACCCCCTGCACAAAGTTGTACTCAAATCGCTGCCCCCGTAAGACCTGATTGCCACGAGTCAACGCCACATTCCCCTCAGCAACCGCCAGCCGGTTAACCAGGTTCACCTGAATGCGATCGGCATCCAGCAATGACCCTCGAAACCGCATCAGTACTTTGCCTTCCGCCGTAAAAATCTGCCGTCGCTCGTCATACTCCTGACGATCTGCTGTCACCTCCACCGCATTGGCAGGCGTTGCAGGCGTGGTCGCCCCTGTGCTGGGAGTGGGTTGCTCCGGGGAAGTTCCAGGACTGGCAGGTGAGGTACTCGGTGATGGGCTTGGTGACGGAGTGGGCGATGGGCTTGGTGATTGCAGAGGAGGACTACTTCCGGGCGGAAATGGATTTCCGGGTGCACGGGTGAGAGTCCAGGAATTTGTTCACCTGCCTGACTGATTCGACGCGACTTTGATTTACCCAACCGTGCCAGATCCGTTGCCGAGAGGGAACTCAGAGCCGTATAGCTTTCAGCCAATCCATCGAAAAGAATTCCCTGATTCAGGCTGTTGATCAACTCCGCTTCGGGCATTTTTGCCAGCCGTCCGCTAACTCCTGACATGGCATAGGATGACAGCGATCGCTGCCCCGTTCCTGATTGAGTGTTAGCAGACTGAGGATTAGCAGATACTGGCTGTGATTGGAGTGACAATCCCTGGGAAGCTGGTTCCCGCGATCGCTTTGGCCCGTCTGGAACAACAATACTTTTGGTTTGCGTGGTGTCTGTTCGTGAAGCGGAACGGTTGAGTGGTTGTTTACCGACCGATGGCCGTTTACCAGTCGATAAATAGCCCTTCGCCGTTGTATTTCCTAACAGTGCAGCACAAGAGCCACTGGTTGATGGTGGAACAGTTGATGGTGGGACGGTTGTGGATGAAGAACGAAGGACAGAAGAGGCCGATTGAGAGGCTGAAAATTCAGACGCAAACCTTTCAGGAGGAGTAGGACGGGTTAAATCGCTCCTGTTCTGCATCTCAACTAAAGCTGAGTCAGACAGTCTGGAACAGCGAACTGCTTCGTAAGCAGGCGATGAAAGAATTTGGGGCAACTCAGGTGGCAAAGCCGGATAGGGCATATTTCAGCAACGTAACATTGACAAACAGCCCGCAGTTGATCACTCACTTACAAATTAGGGCGAGCAGAAAACCACTGCCCCTGATCACACTCACGAGACCAATACAACTTCTACTTATTCCAAATCCCGGCGCTTGGGATTGCGAGAGGGGTCATTCGATAGGAAGCCAAAAACAAACAAAAGGACAAAGAACGAAACTACGATGTAGACCACAACCTTGAGGGTTTCCATGCCATTTTCTCCAAAATTTTCAAAAAGTTAAGTGTATCGATGAAAAGGACGGAATAGCCACCCTATCATACAAAATGAAGGCCCATTTTTACTGCAGGTTGGCATCAAATAGTTATCTTTTGGCTTCTTCACAAGCCCTTGACACCCGCTGACCGTTTTGAGTTCCCAACCTGCCGCATTCTAGTCCAACTTTGCGATCGTGAGCAGGAAATTTGGGGTGCGAGGCGAGGGAGATGAGGGGATGAGGGAGATAGGGAGGCAAGAGACACCTCCCCAGCTTCCCCACCCTCCTCATCCCTTCATCTTTTCTCGCAGCAATTCTCATTGTAGGAAATAGCTGTATCAAGCTCCCGAAATGTCGGTAATGTTAAGAGGATGTTTGAAAAGTCGGTTAGGGAGTAAGGGACGTAAACGGTTTTTGAGCGTCGATCCGTTGGGGTTGGCGCTGCGGGTCTTGGTCACTGCGGCGAGTGTTGGAGAGCGGGCAGGCGGCAAACAAGTCCTGACTAGGGTCAAACAAATGGCAAGCGAGCCGCTCGCCTGCACACGATTTGGACTGATGGGGGCTTTGATGGTGAGCCGTTTATGCAGTAGGTCATCGATGTCTGCCGTTGGATTGTGCAAGTTGTGCTTAGACCCGAGCAAACCACAGGCTTCGTGCTGCTCAAAAAACGCTGGATGGTCGAGCGTACGTTTGGCTGGCTGATGGGATGCCGTCTGATTGGTCAGAGATTACGAGCGCTTGCCGCAAACCTCAGAGACGTTTATCTACCTGGCTATGATCCGCATTATGGTCAGGCGGTTGGCATAAAGTTTGACCTCTCAAAACTTTTCAAACGCCCTCTAACACCAGTTTGTACTAATGAATAATTTAAAAGTAATAGTGATTGCATTGCATAAGTGGCGTAAATCATTAAAAGCTTTTCGTTTTAAGACATCAGCAAAGGCAATTGTTGAGTATATGACTATCTCACAAGGCTAATAGGATGAGCAGTGCTCACAGAATAGAATAGGGGTAAATGTTGGTCTAGCAGTGTTGAAGGCGGCTCTAATGGTACAAACACCATCCAAAACTCTGACACTGGAAGAGTTTCTGCAACTGCCAGAAACCAAGCCTGCGAGTGAGTACATCGAAAGCCAAATTATTCAGAAACCTATGCCACAGGGAAAGCATAGCACGGTTCAGGGAGAACTTACACCAGCTATCAATGCGGTTGTAAAGCCGCAGCGGATTGCCCGTGCGTTTCCTGAATTGCGTTGTACATTTGGTGGACGTTCAACAGTACCTGATATTGCCGTTTTTGTTTGGAGCCGGATTCCGCGTGATGAGACTGGAGAAGTGGCTAATGCATTTCTAATTGCTCCGGATTGGACAATCGAAATTTTGTCACCTGACCAAAGTCAAACAAAAGTCACGAAAAACATTCTGCACTGCTTGAGTTACGGAACTCAAATGGGTTGGTTGATCGACCCGGATGAGCAAACGGTGTTTGTTTATCATCCGAAGCAACAAACTGAAGTTTTGATCAACCCGACGCACTACTTCCGGTGCCAGCATTTGCGAGTGAGCTACAGCTTACCGTCGGAGATTTGTTTGCCTGGTTGTTAGAGTGAGAGTGAACCGTCGTCCAGGGAGCCATGACCGTCAATCAACCGATTCAAGTCATTGGGGGTGGACTGGCTGGCACAGAGGCAGCGTGGCAGATTGCTCAAGCGGGTGTGCCGGTGATTTTGCATGAGATGCGTCCGCAGCGGCTCAGTCCAGCCCACCACACTGAGCATTTGGCAGAGTTGGTGTGTAGTAATTCGTTTGGAGCACAGTCCAGCGATCGCGCCTCTGGGTTGCTGCACGAAGAACTGCGCCGTCTGGGTTCAATCATCATCGCCACGGCTGACAAGTACGCGGTTCCGGCTGGAGGAGCACTGGCGGTCGATCGCGCTGTATTCAGTCAGGCACTCACCGAAACATTAGCCAGCCATCCCTTGATTGAACTGCGACGGGGGGAAGTATCCCAGATTCCTACCGACGGGATTGTTGTGTTGACCACCGGACCGCTGACCAGCCCAGACTTGGCAGACGATCTGCATCGCTTTACGGGGATGGAGTACATGAGCTTCTTCGATGCAGCGAGTCCAATTGTGGTCGGTGAGTCCATCGATTATGACGTGGCATTTCTAGCATCCCGGTACGATCGCGGCGAAGCGGCCTACTTCAACTGCCCGATGAATCGGGAGCAGTACCTGCGTTTCTGGCAGGAGCTTTGTCAGGCGGAACAGGCAGAGTTGAAGGAGTTTGAGCGAGAGACGGCGAAGTTTTTTGAAGGCTGTTTGCCGATTGAAGAAATGGCGCGGCGGGGAGAGGACACGATGCGCTATGGACCGCTCAAACCCGTGGGTATTTTTGATGCCCGCCTGGGCGACTTTCGCGATCCAGAGAACAAAACCAGGCGTCCCTATGCGGTGGTGCAGCTCAGACAGGAAGACAAAGCCGGGCAGCTTTGGAATATGGTCGGCTTCCAGACCAATTTGCGCTGGGGTGAGCAAAAGCGCGTCTTTCGGCTAATTCCAGGTTTGGAGAATGCCGAGTTTGTGCGCATGGGAGTGATGCACCGCAATACATTCATCAATGCCCCGGAACTACTCTATCCAACGTTGCAATTCAAGCAGCGATCGACGTTACTGGCAGCGGGTCAACTCGTCGGCACGGAAGGCTATACGGCAGCGACGGCAGGAGGCTGGCTAGTGGGCAACAATGCGGCTCGGCTGGCGTTGGGCCGTGATCCGGTGGTGTTGCCGGTGACCACCATGATGGGTGCATTGTTTGAATTCATTAGTTCAGCCTCGCCTAAGCACTTTCAGCCAATGCCGCCCAACTTCGGCATTTTGCCGGAACTGCCGCAGCGGATTCGGAATAAGCAAGAGCGCTATGGTGTGTACCGCGATCGCGCCTTCGCAGACCTGGACACATGGAGTCAGCAGCCATTTGTTTGTTGCTCACAGTAAGGCTCACGGTAAGCGATCGCCCAATTTACTCACAAACGGCAGCCGAACAGACTTGCGCTGACACAAGCGCACCATTAGCCAGAGGTTGATAACGAAATAACCAGAGGTGAGAACACTACTCATCAGCCATAGGGGTACAGCAAGCGATCCGGCTGTTTCTGCACCCATTCCCAGCAGGCTGTAAGAAATCAGCCAACCCAACGTCAGCATCACTACAATTCGGCTCAAATCCTGCTGCTGTGCCGTTCCTCGCTGGTAATACAGAGTCCAAAGAGCCGGAAAAAAGCCAACGACCGGAATCAGGTAGAGAAATAATTGCAGATGCTGAATATCTTGATTCTCGAAGGGTTCTAGCTTGCTCATAGAGTGAACGGCCGTTCAGTTCTTTCATCCTAGCAGTCTGTCGGAGATCCCCCCTTGGTAACAGGGTGGTTTCAAAGTCGTGAAAGAAACTGTGGCTGCAAAATCCAATGCTTGGGGGGTAGCCCCCAAACCCCCCCAATTCAGGGGACGGTTGCGTCCCCCGTAGCTATTTAATCCCTTGCGGGGGGTGTGGGGGAGTTAGAACCCCACAAAGCGGGGGTCTGGGGGTCTTCCCCCCAGCGTCAATGCAACAACGGAGCACCTTTCCCTGATTGCTTGTAAAAGCCTCTCATAATTCCCCCTGTAAAACCGATCACAATTCGTAACAAATAACGATCCAACGACATAGTATAAAAAACAGTGAAGGGTTTAGAAACAGACGGTAAGCCGATCAAGCAGCTAGTTTGTCAAGCTCTCTAGGTTTGTGTGGAACTGTAACATTTTCCAAGATTACTCACAAAATGCGGGTTCTACCGTGATATTTCATGGCGAGTTCCGTTGAGGAATCTAAAGTTAGTGGACTGACAAATTTAGAATCTGTTTTGATACTCTCAAACTGTTTTGGCAGTTTTTAATTCAATAAAACCGTAACTAAAACCCGATTCGGTTTTTTGAACCAAACCTTGCTCAACCAACACAATATTAGGAGATTGAATCATGCTAGACGCGTTTGCCAAGGTTGTTTCCCAGGCTGATGCGCGGGGTGAGTACTTGAGCGGTGCTCAGCTTGATGCTCTGAAGGCGATGGTTGCAGATGGCAACAAGCGCATTGATACTGTTAACCGGATTACTAGCAATGCGTCCGCAATCGTTGCTGATGCTGCTCGTGCATTGTTTGCCGAGCAACCTCAGCTTATCGCTCCCGGTGGTAATGCTTACACCAGCCGTCGGATGGCTGCTTGCTTGCGCGATATGGAAATCATCCTGCGCTACGTAACCTATGCCATTTTTGCAGGTGATGCTAGTGTTCTGGACGATCGCTGCTTGAACGGATTGCGTGAGACCTACCTGGCTCTCGGAACTCCTGGCTCTTCGGTTTCTGTTGGCGTTCAGAAGATGAAGGATGCTGCGATCGCGATCGCTAATGATCCCAACGGTATCACCAGAGGTGATTGCAGCGCTCTAATGGCTGAAGTTTCCAGCTATTTCGATCGTGCAGCCGCTGCTGTTGGCTAACCTAGCCAGTGCAACCCCAGTCTCCATGCTGGATAAAGCTTGAAAAAAACACTCAGAACTTTGTAAAACACTAGGGAGATACAAAACCGATGAAAACCCCCCTAACTGAAGCAGTTGCTGCTGCTGATTCTCAAGGTCGCTTCCTTAGCTCTACCGAGCTTCAGGTTGCTTTTGGTCGTCTTCGTCAGGCAGGAGCAAGCCTGGAAGCTGCAAAAACATTGAGCGCTGGTGCTCAGCGTCTGGCTGAAGGTGCAGCTCAAGCGGTGTACCAAAAGTTTCCGTTCACGACCCAGATGTCAGGTGCAAACTATGCAGCGGATCAGCGTGGTAAGGACAAGTGCGTTCGTGACATCGGCTACTACATCCGCATGGTCACCTACTGCCTCGTTACTGGCAGCACCGGTCCTCTGGATGATTACCTGATTGCCGGAATTGCTGAAATCAACCGCACTTTTGAGCTGTCTCCGAGCTGGTACGTTGAAGCTCTCAAGTACGTCAAGGCAAATCATGGGTTGTCTGGCGACCCTGCAACCGAAGCAAACTCCTACATCGACTATGCAATTAATTCCCTGAGCTAAGGGAGCATCCATTGCCCGGGAAGGTAACTGGCTTCATTGGCACTTTGCTGGAAGTTACTTACCTTTCCGGGCAGTTTTTATCTTCATAGGCTTGACAAACAACCAAAGGGTTTTGTGCAGTGCAGTTAAAAAAGAGGATGTAAATATGGCAGCGTTAGGAGAAGCAGGGGTTGTAGAGTTGCGTTCTGATCGCAGCCTGGCAGACGTAGACGTGACCATTCGGGCAGCGTATCGTCAGGTTTTTGGAAATGCTCATGTGATGGAAAGTGAGCGATTGGCAATCTCAGAATCGCAATTAAAGCAGGGCGAAATTACTGTGCGGGAGTTTGTCCGCCAACTTGCTAAGTCGGCATTTTACCGCTCTCGGTTTTTCGACAACAGTTATCGTTACCGTGCGATCGAGCTGAATTTTAAGCATCTGCTCGGTCGTGCTCCAGCCAGCTACGAAGAGATGGCCGCTCACAGTAAAATCCTGGATGAACAGGGGTTTGAGGCGGACATTGACGCTTACATTGACTCCCTGGAATATCAAGAGAATTTTGGTGAAGATGTTGTGCCTTATCACAAGGGATTTAAGTCTCAAGTTGGGCAGAGCAATGTGGTTTACAATCGCATGTTCCAGTTGTATCGGGGCTATGCGAACAGCGATCGCGCCCAAAACCAGAAGGCCCATCTGGCTCGCGAAGTCATGCAAACACGTCATCGCCAATCCATGCAGCCGATAGCAGATCGCTAACGGGTATCTCGACAGGGACCCGGAGTGGTACGACCTATCGCCTCCGGATTGCCCAGGCACCCTCCTCCAATTCAGCCGTCATCCGGTCAGCCACAACTGAGCTGGTAGTACCCTTCGAGCAACTGTCTAGCAAGTTGCAGCAACTCAACCGCAAGGGCTTCAAGGTCACGAACATCAGCCTTTGTTAAATGCGTTTTCCAGTCGTCATTTCTCAGTTAGGTGGATCTAAAAAGGGTGTGATGAGCAGGATTATCCGCCATCCTGAACAACTCAAAAATCATAACGATTTTGGGCACCATCTTCAGTGATGGGTCATCGAACGTTGGTCGTTGTGAGTTGTACCGCACGGTTAATCAATAACCTGATAGCCAGTGGCTAATGAACCCTGAGTTTAATTTGTTCACAAGGAGCATTTCTAATGGCAATTACAGCCGCCGCTTCCCGTCTAGGCACCTCCGCTTTTGACAGTGCTGCTCCAGTGGAGTTACGCCCAAATGCAAGTGAAGCTGATGTCAAACAGGTGATTGCAGCCGTTTATCGTCAGCTGTTGGGCAATGACTATCTGATGGCATCTGAGCGCCTTACCAGTGCGGAGTCTCTCCTGAGCAACGGCAGAATTACGGTGCAGGAATTTGTGCGCCAGGTCGCAAAGTCAGAACTGTACAAATCTAAGTTCTTCTATAACTCGTTCCAAACTCGCACCATTGAGTTGAACTATAAACATTTGTTGGGCCGTGCTCCCTATGACGAGTCCGAATTTGTTTATCATCTTGACCTGTATCAAAATAAGGGATACGACGCGGATATTGATTCCTATATTGACTCGCCTGAGTACCAGGTCAACTTCGGTGAGAATATCGTCCCTTACTACCGTGGGTTCAACACCCAACCCGGTCAGAAAACAGTTGGATTCAGCCGCATGTTCCAACTCTACCGGGGGTATGCCAACAGCGATCGCGCTCAGTTGGGGGGGAACGCTCCCCGGTTAGCCACCGAATTGGGCCGCAACAGTGCCACGACGGTGCGCACGCCCGGCTCTGCTTACATTCCCTTGACTAGAGGCGAAACGCCTGGCAGTACCTTTGGCGGCGTCATCTCGACTGGACAATCAGGACGGCTCTACCGGATTGAAGTGACCTCCGTGTTGCAACCGGGATATCCCAGAGTCCGCAAGAGCAATCAGTCTCGGATTGTCCCCTATGAAGAGCTGTCGAATGAGATGCAGCGCGTTCTGCGTCAGGGTGGCAAAATCAGCAGTGTTACCCCGCTGTAGTTAATCCAATTGGATTTAAACCATGCAGGCAAAGGGCTTTGGCTCTTTGCCTACACAAGTTTTTAAGGCAATACTGCTCGGTTAGTGTTGTTCAATCCAGAAATCCCCCCAACCCCCTTGGTAAACAGAGTGGTTTCAAAGTCGCGAAAGGAAACTGTGGCAGCTAAACCCGTTGCTTGGGGGGCTGCCCCCAAACCCCCCGAATTCAGGGGACGGTTGCGTCCCCCGAACCACCTCCAAAAGGGTTTAACGCTCAGATGCAAGAGTCCTTGATCCAACAAGCTAGGGGCTATGGATCAGAGTCTTTGGGTTGGACAGACTAACCCTTGCGGGGGTGTGGGGGAGTTAGAACCCCACAAAGCGGGGGTCTGGGGGGAAGTCCCCCGGCGTCGATTCAACAACGAAGCACCATCTTTAAGGTCTTTCGCCACAATGAAACCAACCCTGCTGATGAAGGTAGCTAGGGGAGGAGAGCGCAGAGCGCACGCTTCGCGAACAGTGCAGAGTCTTCAAATCCTTAACGAGAGGTATTTGTGTTATGTTCATCAGTCAATCTAGACCATACGATGCAGAACAACGTTGACGAGCCGCAAGGCTCACTGTCCGCAAAACCAACTATGAATGGTGAGTCACTCACGATAGAGCAGGCGATCGCCAATCTTCAAGGTGAAGACTTAGGGCTGCGGGTCTATGCCGCCTGGTGGTTAGGGCGGTTTCGTGTCGGTGAACCGGGGGCAGTGAATCTCCTGATTGCGGCCCTGGAAGACAATGCCGATCGCACCGAGGCGGGAGGATACCCGCTGCGGCGGAATGCCGCGAGAGCACTGGGGAAGTTGAGCGATCGCCGTGCCGTGCCAGCCCTGATCCGGTGTTTGGAATGCTCTGATTTCTATGTGCGGGAGGCTGCCGCCCAATCACTGGAAATGCTGGGTGATTCGACGAGCATCCCGGCACTGGTTGACCTATTGCAAAACAACATTCCCGGAACCCTGCCTGCACCCGAACCTCCCTACCTGGCTCAACCCTACGATGCGATTCTAGAAGCGTTGGGAACCCTGAATGCAACAGCGGCGATCGCGCTGATTCCACCGTTTTTGAATCACGCCATTCCCCGGATTCAGTACGCCGCCGCTCGTGCCTTGTATCAGCTCACAACCGATCCCCAGGAAGCGAGTCAGTATGGAAATCGCTTGATAGACGCCCTATCGGTTGACGATTTGCAACTGCGCCGTTCAGCCTTAGCCGATCTGGGTGCGATCGGGTACTTACCAGCAGCCGAAGCGATCGCCGAAACTTTGGCCGAAAACAGCCTCAAACTGATTGCCCTGAAAGGACTCCTGGAAAAGCAACTACAACAAACAATTCCTCCGAATTTATCTGAAGGAGCATGTAGAGTGATAGCACTAATGGATGAATTGTTGTAACAGTAAAGACAAGGACTTACTCAAATGACCGAAAGATCCTATGTTGGACAGGTAGTCGGTAGTGGGTAATTGGCTGAATATTCGATTACCTACTACCAGCGACCCATTACCTGCCTAAGCCTCAAAGAGTAAGACTGTAAAAGTATTCACATCACCCTTCACCTCTTTCATCTCCTCCGTCCTCCGTCCTCCGTCCTCCGTTCTCCCTCCTCCCCCATGTCCAACCACCTTTCCTCCCTCATCCGTGCCGTAGACGATGCAGATTCTTCTGCCCTGTTGCTAGAAGCGGTGCAAAACATCGCCGACGCTTGTCTAGAAGGAGCCATTCCAACGCTGATTGCAGCCCTGGGTTACAACAATCCGGGGGCCGCCGTTGCCGCTGTAGACGGATTGGTGAAACTTGGTGAGCCAGCCGTTGCCGCTCTGATGGAGCAATTAGACCACCACAATTACACGGCTAGAGCCTGGGCAATCCGCGCTTTGGCGGGAATTGGCGACCCCAGAGGGCTGATAACCCTGTTGGGAGCCGCAACAGCGGATTTTTCCCTCAGCGTTCGTCGGGCCGCCGCTAGAGGACTGGGAACCATGAAGTGGCACTGGTTTCCGGACGATTTGCGCGAGATTGCCCAAGCCGAAGTCCTGGATGCCTTGCTGTTTGTGGCCCAACAGGATGAAGAGTGGGTCGTGCGCTATTCAGCCGTCGTTGGACTGCAGTCACTGGCCGTGGCGATCGCACACACTCACCCAGACTGGCGATCGCAAATCCAGTCCCAGTTCGAGCAGATGGCCACGAACGACGAGAGCTGGGCCGTTCGCGCCGGGTTTGCATGGCCCAACAGCAACTGCAGACCGGCACAACCACTTTGCCATCTCATGCGGTTCACAATCACCCCTCAAGCCCACCGCAGATCGACTGGCAGTTGATTCTGGAGAAACTATACGAACGCAAATTTGAGGAGCGATCGGCGATGCCTGAAGGCGATCCCCGTCGCTATCGAGAACTGGCAGTCGCGATCGCTCACAAAACTGACGATGCTTAACCTAAACTAGCTCCTAATCTCCAAAGTATTGCGCACTTGCTCACACCACTATTGAGAGGTGTTTTTGACTGAAAATTGCTACCTAACCTTTCAAATCTAATCTTTCTGTCCGTGTATCATACGGATTAATACCTTTTTAGAAAGGCTGAACTTGAGGAGCTTTTCTCACAGATAAACAAAAGTGTTGTGCTTCTATTTAGAAAGAACTTCGGTGTTGGTCTTTCATGTTTTGGCCCCTTACCTTGTATTGAAGTTATCAAGACGAATCTTTCTTTGCGAGAACTCCCTGAAAACCAATATCCATCAAAAACCTCTAAAGAATTTAGGGCTTGTTGTAGTTTTTTTGAGAGCTTAGGCTACCCTTTTAATTTGCATCAAGTTTATAAAGACAATGATTGGTGGAGGTTTTATGAGGTTCATAGAAGCGAATTGTTTTATCAAAGATCTCATAGCTATCAGATATTGGTTAGCTTAATGGATTATGAAAAATCGAAGTACGCTGCCATTAAAGATTATGAACTATCAGCATCCGGAGTGATTTGTGATACACTTCACAATCTGTTATTATTGCTGGCACTAGAACATTTCTACGAAGTTTTAGAAGATATAATTGTAGATTTGAAAACTGAGCTAGAACCACTTTTGAGTGGTCAGATACAAGGAAAGATTACCCTTAGAAGGTTAAAATCAGCAATTTCTAAAATGCTAAGGCTTAATGGGTTTTACTTCCAGCATTCAAGAATTTGGGCTGGAGTAGATGAGAGGTCGTTTTTGAATTATATGTGTTGGGAAACAGTAACTATATCAAGAGACAAATATCATAAGACTGATTCAGGTCTTTTGCGAGACGACATGAAATATCGTGTTGATCGCTCTAAAGAGTTTTGTGAGGAGCAACTGAGCCTTTTGAGGCTATCTTATGAACAGATTTTGTCCTATAAAACAACCACTCTAAACTATGGGCTTCAGCGAGCTACTTTCTGGCTCTCAATTGCAGTCGCTTTTCTCACTCTTGTTCCTGTACTTCGAGAAGAGATTGTACGAGATTTTATCGCTAACGCTTGGGCCTGGTTAAGAAATCGTTGATATAGCTCAGAGTCTTCAAGTGTATTGACGATGTAAATACATCCATTTACACTTCAAGATATGGATGTGTATTTCGTGCTTAATGATGTCACCTTCGTTTGGAATGGCGAAAAGGCTCGGATCAATCCCTTCAATCATAAGGGTGTAACTTTTCAGCAAGCAGCAGAAGCCTTCTTTGATCCGTTTTTAGTAGTGGTGGACGCAAGCCGAAACGATGAGGAGCGAGAGGCTGTTATTGGCTTGGACAGACGGTGGAATCTTCTCTACGTCGTCTACATTGAGCGTAGAAACGACATAATTCGGATTATTTCGGCTCGTAAGGCAACACGCGAGGAACGTGAGTTCTATGAACACTGAGGCATTGAAAAAACGACTGGATAGAAATCGTCCGATGACGGCAATCACCATTCGGATTCCCGACGATGTGATCGAAGATTTAAAGCGAGTAGCACCGTTACTAGGATTCTCCGGCTATCAGCCTTTGGTTCGTGCTTATATCGGTCAAGGACTTCGAGCCGATCTTGAGCGACTGGAGGGTGATACCATCCCTGCATTGGTTGCTAGTTTGAAACGTCATGGAGTTAGTGATGAGGTGATCCATGCAGCCCTCAACGAAGTAGTGCATTCAAACAATGCTCAAAAAGGTCTGTCCATTGGTGATCCGATCTGAGAAGATCGGATTGGAACACTTAGTAATCCGGATTTAGGAAACACAACTGATATGGCTGACACCCCAGAACTCACAGCAACCGAACAGGAAACTCCCCAAGATCTGGCAGAGGTGATTGCAGAACTGGAGCAATATCGGGAACGGTTGGTCAACGATACCTTGTCAATGGCGCAACGGGCAAAGATCCAAAAGGCACAAGTCCTGGCTCGACTGGAGCCTGACCTGTCCAAAATCGATGCCATTCTGCAAGAACTGCGCGATCGCCAGACGGCTCTAACTGCAACAAATTAGAAATTAGAAATTAAAAATTAAAAATGGACGGTAATTCAGATTTTCCATTTTTAATTTTGCATTTTTAATTTTTAATTCCTTTCTAAGGAGCTTGTGATGACTAAACTCGACGCTGCAACTCAATCTGAGGATGATCCAATTTTGCTGGCTCAGGCAGAAACGGATGCTCTCTTGCATAGGGTGAACGAGCAGATCACGCTGGATACGTTCGATCCCACAGATCACCACACCTTGAAGCAATTGGTTGAGAGCCTGGGTGATTCGCGCGGCATGACTCGCCTGAGAGCGGCGGAAACACTGGGTGAAATTGGGGAACCGGCCACTCCGTTTTTGCTCGATGCGCTGGCTGATCATGCCAATGTGGTGGTACGACGAGCGGCTGCCAAAACCCTGACGCTGATCGGTGATCCGATCGCGGTTCCAAATTTGATCCACGCCCTCTTAACTGATGAAGATACCGTGGTCAAAGGCTCCTCTGCCGGAGCACTGGCCAGGACGGGTGAGGCTGCCGTACCAGCCCTGTTAGATATCTTGGCATCACCAGAGCATCCCGAAAGCACCAAAGGTCATGCCGCTTGGGCCCTGGCATTCATTGGATCGGAAGCCGCAGAACAGTTGTATCAAGCGCTGGACTCAGACCTGGTGGATGTGCGCTGTGCGGCTGTCGGCGCGATCGCCCATGTAGCCCAGGAACAGTCTGACGAAAGAGCGTGCCAGGTGTTGGTATCCGCACTCACCGATCCAGAACCCGTGATTCGGACTGAAGCGGCGGCGGCATTGGGTCAAATAAACTACCCACCGGCGCTTCCCCACCTCATTCTGGCGTTGAAAGATACTAATGTTGAAGTCAGGAAGGCGGCGGTGACGACTCTGGGAAAAACCGGCGATCGCATGGCTCTAGAACCGTTACAAGCGGCGCTCACGGATGAACTGGAGGTCGTGCGGCTACTGGCTAAGTTGGCGATCGCTCAACTCGAAAACCAATGATCTTCGTAAAGACCTCCTCCATAGATAGAGTCGGATAAATACCTCTCCAAACTAAATTGGAAGTGTCGATAAAAAATCTACTAGAGAGTGGAGATATGGAATTTATGGAGACAGGGAGCAAGCGAGGACAGCTCGTGATCATTGGTGGGGCAGAAGATAAGGAAGGAGACTGCAAAATTCTGCGGGAGTTCGTCCGCTGTGCCGGAGGAACGAAATCCCACATTGTCGTTTTAACGGCTGCCACCAGTTTGCCTGGGGAAGTTGGCGACGATTACACTCACGTCTTTGAGCGACTGGGTGCTGAAAGCATCCGAGTGGTGGATACTGATAAACGCGAGGATGCGGATCGACCGGATGCCATTGAGGCGATCGCCGGGGCAACCGGCATTTTTTTCACAGGAGGCAATCAGGTTCGCATTATTGAATGCATCAAAGGAACTCAATTAGATGCCGCCATTCGTAAACGTCATGCGGAGGGCGCAGTGATTGGTGGCACCAGTGCAGGCGCTGCCGTGATGCCCGTGACGATGATTGTGGAAGGAGACTCTGAAACCAATCCTCGGGTTGATGTGGTGGAAATGGGTCCTGGTATGGGATTTTTACCCGGTATCGTGATTGATCAGCACTTTGCTCAACGGGGGCGCTTGGGCCGTCTGCTTTCCGCACTCCTTCAGGAGCCAGCCGATTTAGGATTCGGCATTGACGAGAATACGGCCGTCATTGTTGATGGCGATGAGGTTGAAGTGATTGGACAAGGCGCTGTGACGGTTGTGGATGAGGCAGAAACGACTTACAACAATCTGGATCAAACGCTGAAAGATGAGCCACTGGCAATTTTTGGAGCCAAGCTACACATCTTGCCTCACGGTTATCGCTTTAACCTCACGACTCGCCAGCCGATCGCGGATGCCGCGAGTATTGCGGGTTAAAGGTGTGTTGGGATGAAGCAGTAAAGAGATGAAGGGTAGAGCGTGTAAAAGATTCCATCTTTACTCTTCATCACTTCACTCTTCATCACTTCATCACATCATCTCTTTATCTGGCGTTGCTGATTCTAGGTATGAAAAAGGTGCAGTATGAATCGAAACGAAGTTTGATTCATACTGCTGTTCAGCAACGCCCTTTATCTACATCCCAAACCGGTGTTGCTGATGAAGAGTAAAGAATAGTTGGAAAACGTTCTCAGCAAAAGCAGGTTTAGCGCTAAGTAGCACCCACAGCAGTGCCAGAATGACTGCGCACAAAATAATTAGATATCGCCGAATAACCCTCATTAGCGAAAGGAGTGAGGTTGAAGAATAAAGCTAATTCTAGCTTTTAAAAGCTTGTCGGAGAAGTGGCTTTGAATCCCCCTAATATAGA
>JAAUSG010000349.1 GCA_012034055.1 Leptolyngbyaceae cyanobacterium RU_5_1
AAACACTGGCTTGGGAACAGCGCAGAAATACGCAATTGCGAACGATAGATTGGCGATTTACCACTGAAGAGGCTCGGGTTAAACTCAAACGGCTTTACCCCTCATTTCAACCTTGACAGACCACTAGCCCGAAGCCAATTAATGCTGGTAGGAAAGCGGGAGCGGGAACCGGGGTCACATTGGCTGCAACGTTGTCTACTGACAGATAGGATTGAAAACCGTTGTCTAGAGCATTAGAAATACCAAACCCCAAGGTATAGACGCCAGTGCTGGAAATCATAAAGCTACCGAAAATTTTCTACTTGATGTGTTTGCACAAACTCAGGGTTGACACCTTGAAGCAGATCCTGGAACCTTAGCAGTGGCGTTTTGGCAAGGGCGTACTATGGTGAAGATTCGTGCTAAGCAGGTGAAGGTGCCCAATGGTGAGTTGCAGATTGATGCCTATTTGGCAGAGCCGACTGGTGAGGGAACGTTTCCGGGAGTGGTTGTGATTCAGGAAATTTTTGGGGTGAATTCGCATATTCGCAGTGTGACGGAGCGGATTGCGCAGGAGGGGTATGTAGCGATCGCCCCTGCCATTTACCAGCGTACCGCTCCTGGCTTTGAAGTGGGATATACATCCGAGGACACGGCTTTGGGACGCCAGTACAAAGATAGAACCAAAGCTGATGAATTGTTGAGCGACATTCAGGCGGCAATTGATTTTCTAAAAACTGAATCGAATGTAAAAGAAGATGGATTCGGCGCGATCGGCTTTTGCTTTGGCGGACACGTTGTTTATCTGGCTGCAACGTTGCCAGACATCAAAGCAACGGCCTCGTTCTACGGGGCTGGAATTGCAACCATGACTCCCGGCGCGGTGAACCTACGCTCGCCCGCACCCCAGAGATCAGCGGCACTCTTTACGCCTTCTTTGGAACTCAAGATCCCCTGATTCCCAGCGAACAAGCCAACCAGATTGAAGCCGAACTTGAAAAGCACTCAATTCCCCACAAAATCTTTCGCTACCCCGCTGGACATGGCTTCTTCTGCGACCAACGTGCCGACTACAATCCAGAAGCGGCGGCGGATGCCTGGGAGCAGGTGAAGCAACTCTTTCAGCAGGAACTGCAGATCGTTTGAAGCGATCGCAGAATTATGACAGCGCTCCAGCAGATTAGCGACAGACCACTAGGGGCTAGGGAAGTTCCAGTCCTCTTTTCACCCTCGCATTTCGCACTTCGCACTTCGCACTTCGCACCTCGCATTTCGCACTTTGCTATCCTGCTCAAGACACAATAGAAATAACCACTGTTCTTTGCTGCCCCGCTATGTCTGACGCAACTCTGGTTGATCCAGGAATTGTTCTGCCACCCACTCAGGCGGAGCTTCCCTGCGATGACAGCGTTCCAATGGAAACTCAACGGCATAAACTTCAGTTACAGCTTTTAACAGATCCGCTAACTCCGTGGCTGGATCAACGCCCAGACGGTTATGTGGGCGGCAATATGTTTGTTTACTTCAGTCTGGCCCAGATCCGCAATCAAGACTTTAAAGGTCCAGATTTCTTTGCGGTTCTCGGCGTCCCGAAAGGGGAACGTCGCAGTTGGGTGGTCTGGGAAGAAGGGAAAGCCCCGGACGTGGTGATTGAGCTGCTGTCCGACAGCACAGCCAACCAGGATAAAAATGAGAAGAAGCTGGTGTATCAAAATCGGATGCGCGTTCCAGAGTACTTCTGGTTTGATCCCTTCAATCCTCAAGACTGGGCGGGTTTCGCTTTAGAGCATGGAGCTTATCAGGCGATCGCTGTCAATGCTCAGAATCAGCTTGTTAGCCAGCAGCTCGAACTCGCCCTTACCCAGTGGACAGGGACTTATCAGGGAGTTTCAGCCGTCTGGCTACGCTGGACAACCCTGACAGGCGAATTACTGCTTACTTCGCAGGAAATGGCTGAACAGGAGCAGCAACGGGCAAACCAGGAGCAGCAACGGGCAAACCAGGCAGAAGCTCAACTACAGCAAGTTGTCCGAAATCTTCTGCAAACTGGGATGTCAATTGAAGAGGTTGCACGAGTGACAAGCTTAACAGAGGCTCAAATTCAAGCGATTTGAGCCTGACCGTGTCAAGACCGGGTTGAGGGTTTCCAAGGCTATATGACCAGCAAGAACCTGTAGGGACTATATTAGGAGAGCCTATTTCAAGTTTTCTAGTCTCATGGAATCGAAATCTGCTCGTCCCCGTTCAGCCGATGCATCGTTCTCGATGGATGACTTTGCCAAAGCCTTGGAGAACTACGATTACCAGTTCCAAAAAGGGCAAACGGCCCAGGGCAAAGTGGTTAGCTACGAGTCCAATGGGGTTTATGTGGATATTGGTGCAAAGTCGCTTGCTTTTCTGCCCGCTCAAGAGGTCAGCCTGCGGGATGTCAACGACCCTACTGATCTTTTGCCGTTGGGTGAGGAGCGAGAGTTTCTGATTATTCGGGAACAGGATGCGGATGGGCAGGTGTTGCTATCTCTACGCCAACTGGAAATTAAGCAGGTGTGGGATCGATTGGCAGAGCTACAGGATAGTAGCCAGAGCCTTTCAGTGCGGGTGACAGGGACTAACAAAGGTGGCGTGACGGTGAATGTGCAGGGGTTGCGGGGGTTTATTCCGCGATCGCACCTCTTAGAGCGGGAGGACCTGCAATCTCTCGTAGGAACTACGCTCAATGCCAGCATCCTGGAACTTAACCAGGAAGCAGACAAGTTGGTGCTTTCCAATCGTCTGGCAAGTCGATCGGCAGCCTTCAGTCAGCTCGAAATTGGACAGCTTGTGGAAGGCAAAATCAGTGGCATCAAGCCCTTTGGCGTGTTTGTGGATCTGGATGGTGCCAGTGGCTTGCTGCATATCAACCAAATCAGCAAGAATTACGTCGAATCGTTGTCTAACTTATTTCAGGTCGGGCAAATAATCAAAGCCATGATTGTTGACCTGGATGAAGGCAAAGGCAGAATTTCGCTCTCCACTAAGGTGCTGGAAAACTTCCCTGGCGAGATGCTGGAAAAAATGGCCGATGTGATGGCAGAAGCTGAAGACCGTCGGGAAAGGGCCAGAAAAGCCGTTTGGGGGGAGTAGGAATAAGGGGACCAGGGGCTAGGGGCTAGGTTTAGGTGAAGAGTAAGTTTTCAATCCTAAATGAATGTGAATTGAAGAATCTGACAAATCAACCACCAAGGCACTAAGACACCAAGCGTTCTTTGTGCCTTGGCGTCTTGGTGGTGACTCAGTAAGAACTGGATGTTGTTTAATGCTCATTCCTTAAGCAGCGTTTGCAACTTTTGCTTCAGTGGTTAGTTGGGCTTCCTGCTTCAGGTATTCAGCTAATTGCGCCTCGATCTCGTCTCGGACAATTTGGCGATACTCGACGAAATGCTCAATTTGGGCACACACGGACAGATAACTACTGAGGCCGCCTGGATTATGGCGGTACATGCTCCATAAATTGCGCCAGAATTGCCAGCGAGTGTCACGCCACACCCCCTGCCGCCAACCAATGATCAGGAGGGCGCGCACGGTGACCCAGTTTAATTTCTTTGTCGCCGATTTCCCCTTCTTGGGATAAGTTGCCTCTCCTAGCAAACGATAGTGACGGTAGGCGCGATCGAGGAACCGAGCTGGCTCATACAGTTCCCAAAAGGCTTCGATATACTCGCGGGCAATGTCTTCTAGAGGGCGGGTGGGCACGAAGTTCATCAGCGCCGTTTGGTTCCCAGTAGACAATTGACTGCGTAACCGTCCTTCTTTTGCTAACCGGTGCCAGAGGGCGGTGTCGGGGAGGGCTTGCAGCATACTGAACAACGCGGTGGGGATGGCGGTTTGCTCGACAAACTTGACAATCCGTCCGCCCGCTCCAGGCTTTTCGCCATCGAAGCCAATGATAAATCCTGCCATCACCCGCAGTCCGGAACGGG
>JAAUSG010000094.1 GCA_012034055.1 Leptolyngbyaceae cyanobacterium RU_5_1
CAAGTTGAGAGAAACGCACGTTCTGACAAATTTTCAGCTCAAGATGCGATCGCCTCCGCTGGTCTAGCTGTTTTGCTAGCAGCCTGGACGGGAGAATCTTCGGCGGTTTGCATCAGGAAAACGAGTAGAGGATTGCTCTGTAATTCACGTCGCATCATTCTCAGCAGTTCACGCTCAATCTGCACCTGCAGACCCACCCAATCAATGTCAATGCCCTCACCAAAGGACCGCGCAAACTCTTGCCAGCGATCGCGAAGCACAGTTTCAATAGTTGCGCGAATTTTTTCCTGTAGATGCGATCGCTCAATTGACGTCACAACCCCTCTTAGATGAACTTCCGGTTGGGCAATCAACTTACCCTGCCAACCAACCGTTGCTGCCACGGTAACCAGTCCATCCTCGGCTAAATGCTGACGCTCTTTCAATACCTTGTCATTCACCACACCCGATCGCGATGCATCCACTAGCTCAATACCAGAGGGCACTTTACCAGCGATTCGGATAGAGGTTTCCGTCAACTCAACCACATCACCGTTATCAATAATCACCATATTTTCAGCCGGAATACCCATGCTTTGAGCCGTTTGCGAATGTTTCACCAGCATCCGGTGCTCTCCGTGAACCGGCAAGAAGAACTTGGGTCGTGTTAAGCCAATCATCAGCTTTTGGTCTTCCTGACAGCCATGCCCGGAAACGTGAATTCCCTGCTCTTTGCCATAAACGACCTTCGCCCCCAGCATCATTAGCTTGTCGATGGTATTCACAACCGCGATCGTATTCCCCGGAATTGGGTTGGCTGAGAATACGACTGTGTCGCCTGCGCGAACTTTAATTTGGCGATGCTCACCATTGGCGATCCGAGTCAGCGCCGAGAGGGGTTCACCTTGGGAACCAGTTGTTAGAATCAGAACTTTCTCATCGGGGATCTTTTGAACCATGTTGAGGGGTTGAAGCAAATCATCGTCGCACTTGATGTAGCCCAACGATCGAGCGTGAGCAATCACGTTCAACATCGAGCGTCCCAGGACTGACACGACTCGTCTATGCTTCTTAGCCAACTCCAGAATCATGTTAATCCGGTGAACAGACGAGGCAAAAGTCGTGACCAGTATCCGTCCCGCAGCCTGTCCAAAAATTCGATCCAGGTTGGGATAGACAGAGCGCTCAGACGGGGTATATCCCGGAACTTCTGAGTTTGTAGAGTCACTGATTAAGCAGTGAATGCCCTGTTCGCCATACTCTGCCAACCGATGGAAATCGAAGAATTCGCCATCCACAGGCGTATGGTCAATTTTGAAGTCTCCGGTGTGAACCACAATTCCAACCGGAGTCCGAATTGCAACGGTAAAGCTGTCAGCGATCGAGTGGGTATTGCGGATGAACTCGACAAAGAATGACGAACCAATTCGCACAACATCACGAGGACCAACGGTTCGCAGTTCGGTTCGGTCTGCAACGCCCGCTTCTTCCAGTTTGTCTCGCAATAGGGCGATCGCCAAACGCGGTCCGTAAATCACGGGAATCTCAAATTGCTTCAAGTGGAAGGGAATTCCACCAATATGGTCTTCATGACCATGGGTGACAATCATGCCCTTAATTTTGTGGCGATTTTCCCGCAGGTAGGTCATATCAGGCAGAACAATATTCACCCCATGCATACCATCAGTGGGGAAAGCCAAACCGGCATCTAAAAGCACAATCTCATCATTAACTTCAAATACACAGGTGTTCTTGCCAATTTCATGAAGCCCTCCTAAGGGAATAACTTTGAGTGTAGTTGCAGGATTCGTTTGGGTCATTTGTATCCTTTGTAGATTTAGAAACGTGAAAGTATTGAAAAACTGTTTATTCAGCGTTGGTGTCTTGAGGGTTGGCAGATGCGAACGCTAATCAACACCTCAAACCCGTGTTGCTGGCAAACAGAATGTACGGAACTATTTAGTTTTCAAGAAAACTGGGGTACCTTCTCAAGCTAGATCAATGACAGATCCGTCATCACGGATTTCAGAGACTGATAAAGCTCATCTGGAGGAGGTGTTAAAGGCAACCGGGGTGAACCAACTTGCCATCCCTGAAGCTGTAGCGCAGCTTTGACAGGTATTGGATTTGTTGTCAGAAATAGTGCCTTGAACAATGGAAATAGCTGAAGATGAATGTTGATAGCAGACTGAACCTGTCCTACAAAAAATGCCTGGAGCATAGACTGGAGCTGCAACCCAACCAAATGGCTTGCGACACTGACAACTCCTTGTCCACCGACCGACAATAGTGGCAGGGTCAAAGAATCATCTCCAGAGTAAATAGCAAACTCGACAGGAGTTGAGCGGCGAATCTGGCTCGCCTGGTCTAAATTTCCGCTTGCTTCTTTGATTGCCACGATATTTGGAATTTCAGCAAGACGGATAACAGTTTCTGGTTGAAGATTCTGCCCAGTGCGTCCCGGTATATTGTAGAGCACCATCGGTAAGTCAGGAGTAGCTTCAGCGATCGCTTTGAAATGCTGGTAGAGTCCTGACTGAGGTGGCTTGTTGTAATAAGGGACGACCTGCAGTGAACCATCTAACCCTAGTTTAGCGGCTTTTTGAGTCGCCTGGATTGCTTCATGGGTAGAATTTGATCCGGTTCCTGCAATCACCTGCGCTTTGCCCGCAACTGCTTGCTGCACAACTCGAAACAGTTCATACTCTTCATCCCAGCTTAAGGCAGGCGATTCACCCGTTGTTCCGCACACAACCAGAGTATCCGTACCATTTTCAGCCAGATGAGTAGCCAGTTTTTCGGCGATCGTGTAATTGACCCTGCCATCCTCGGAGAATGGCGTGATCATCGCTGTTAGAACTCGTCCAAAATTCACCACACGCTTTTGCCAGTTGCTAGTTTGTAGTTTAAGGCTCAGGCAGGTAATGGGTCACTAATCATGCCAACCGATTACCAGTATTTCTATCAAACTAATCTAAAGACTTACAAAGCAGTTGAGTCAATTCCTTAACTGCTAGTTACTGTCTCTTCACTAGTTCGTTAGAGCAACAGCAGGTTTCAGCAGATTCTTCTTGACTAGCAATTCTGCAATCTGGATGGCGTTGAGAGCGGCTCCTTTGCGAACCTGATCACCACATAGCCAAAGCTCTAAGCCACGAGGATTGGAAATATCTTGCCGAATTCGGCCAACCAACACATCATCTTGACCACTCGCCTCAATTGGCATTGGGAAATAATTGGCTGACCAGTCTTCCACCAATCTTACACCAGGGGCGTTGCGAATCACCTCCCTTGCTTGAGCCACACTGAAGGGGTATTCAAATTCCAAATTAATTGCCTCAGAATGGGCCCGCAGAATTGGTACTCTCACACACGTCGCCGTGATCCGTAAATCCAGTGTGCCAAAGATCTTACGGGTTTCGTTCACCATTTTCATTTCTTCCTCACAGTATCCTTGTTCATTCAACTTAGAGTTGTGGGGAAACAGGTTAAACGCCAGGGGATACGGAAAGATCTCAGCAACAGGCTCTTGACCTTGTAAGATGGCTTGTGCCTGAACCTTCACCTCCTCCATTGCCCGTGCTCCAGCACCACTAGCAGACTGATACGTGGCTGCCACAATTCTCTGAATCGGTTGCACCTGATGTAGGGGAAAAACGGCAACTGCCATCAGAATCGTAGTGCAATTGGGGTTTGCGATAATGCCTTGATGAGCAGCGGCAGCTTGAGGATTAACCTCTGGGATCACCAGTGGAACATTTGGCTCCATGCGGAAGGCACTGGAGTTATCAATGACAACAGCTCCAGCAGCAACGGCTTTTGGTGCCCATGCCTGAGAAATAGAGCCTCCAGCCGATGCCAGAACCAGATCTACTCCGTCAAATGAATGTTCATCAACCGCTTCTACAGTGAGGCGATCGCCCCAAACATCACCTGCTGTCCTGCCGATCGCGCTGAAGCCAATAGCTTCAGATCAGAGATTGGAAAATGCCGCTCTTCCAGCAATCCCAAAAGCTCTGTGCCAACAGCACCCGTTGCTCCCAAAATTGCAACTCGATAAGATCCAGCCAAACTAATATCCTCCACGGGTTTTCAAACGTCATTTAAGCGCATAGCCTGAATAGCCTCAATTGTTTGTAAAAGTTCTACCTTAAGCGTTATTTCTTAACTTTGCTTACTACACAGTTCTTTTAACACAGTTTTTTTATCTAAACCTTGTCCATTTCCAGACCTGGAGTTTTTCTGAAGGGAAAGCTACAGATTAGGAGTTGGGCGGGGCTTACGTCATTTCGAGTAATTTTTGGCATGATTTCACCCTTTAAGGAGGATATATGAGCGATCGATTAAACACAACGACATCTACACATTGCAGAACATTAGAGACAGAAGCTGACAGATTCCAAAATTTTAGCGGATTTTCCGAAACCCCAAATCCGAAAATCTGGTCAACTGACAACTATTTAAAACATGATTCTAACAGACAAGCTTTGAACTGCTTTTTCTTGGAATATTACGTCTACGTTCATCCAGCTTTTGTAAGATTCCAGTGAGAGTGCCCCATCCTGAATCAGAATCCGTTACCATAGCTTATTGCGGTGATCACCAACAAGCGATCGCTAGTGTTTGCGTAACACATATCCACCTGGTAACGCAAACAGTTCAGCTGAAAGTTCTCATCCTTCTTTCTCGCTATGCGCATTGTTCTATTTGGCATCATTGCGCTCTGAGCCAGGTAGGGAACTGTCTTAGTTAGCATGAACGTAAGTTTCCCGATGTCCTTTGCTCACGCTGCACCTGTTCTATCAACTGCAAACACAAGTACCGATGAAAGTAACCCAGGAAAAGCTACCTGCCAGTCAACTTGGCTTGGAAATCGAAGTTACACCAGAGACATCCAAAAAAGTCTATGAACGGGTCATTCAAGAATTCACTCGTTCTACCAGTATTCCTGGGTTCCGCAAGGGAAAAGTGCCTCGCCAAGTCCTCGTTCAACGCGTCGGGGCAACTCGTATTAAGGCAGCAGCCGTAGAAGAACTAGTTGAGGACAGCCTGAAAGAGGCACTTAAGCAAGAGAAAATTGACGCTTTAGGGAACTTTCAACTTCGTTCATCATTTGATGACCTGGTTGAGCAATTTGAACCAGGTCAATCTCTCACCTTTTCAGCGTCCGTTGACGTTCAACCCGAAGTCACTCTCAAGCAATACACCGATCTAAGACTTCAAGTAGAGGAAATCAAGCCAGACCCAGATCGAGTTGACCAAGTGTTGCACAACTATCAAGAACAGTTAGCAACCCTGATTCCTGTGGAAGATCGTCCTGCTCAATTGAAGGATGTTGCTGTTGTAGATTTTAAGGGCACGCTTCCGAGCGATGATCCAGACCAGGAACCCCAAGAAGTTCCTGGCGGACAGGCACAAGATTTTCAACTCGAGCTTCTGGAAGGCCGCTTTATTGAGGGGTTTATTGACGGCATCATCGGTATGAGTCCTGGAGAAACCAAAGAAATCCAGGCCCGCTTTCCCGAAAGCTATCCTCAGCCAGACGTAGCAGGGCATTTAGCAACCTTTACAGTCACGCTAAAAGAACTGAAAGAGAAAGAGTTGCCAGAGTTAGATAACGAGTTTGCCCAGGATGCTAGTGATGGAGAGTTCCAGACCCTGTCAGAGCTACGCGAATCGTTAGAATCTCGTTTTAACCAAGAAGCGGAAGATAAAACAAAAGCGAACCAGGAGCAAGCTGTCTTAGATGAGTTGCTCAATCAAATCGAGGTTGATATTCCCGAAACGTTGATCGAGCGGGAAGTAAACTACATGCTCAACCAAACGGCACTGCAGTTGCAGAACCAGGGAATTGATATCAAGCGACTGTTTAATCAAGACACCGTTTCTAGATTGAAACAGCAATCGCGCCCTGACGCAGTTAAACGGATTAAGCAAACTTTGGCTTTGGGAGAAATCGCGAAACGAGAGTCAATTGATGTCCAGGCTGAAGAGTTGTCTACTAGGGTTAACGAATTGCTGAGTGAATTAGCAGATCAAGATCTAGACCGCAACAATATTGACCAGGAACGATTGCAAAATATTGTTTCTGAAGATTTGCTAAAGGAGAAAATTACCAATTGGCTCATTGAACACGCAACAATCGAGCTTGTTCCCGAAGGAACCCTGAACAAAGATGAGCAGGATGAAGCTCCTGAAGAAAGTCTCACTGATGAGGAAATTTCAACAGGGGCGATTAGCAGTACTGAACCTCCCATAGATGTAGCTGCCACTGTTGTTGAAGATGTAGCTGTTGAAGATCAAGCAAGTGAAGAAAATTTGATTGGCGAGGAAAGCACGCTGGATGCACCTGATCCAGGTGGACTTGTCGAGGCCGATATGATGTCGGACAATACGCCTGTTGACGAGGAATCTACTGAACATTTGTCTAAAAAGAAAAAATCAATACAATTTGTGTCAGCAGCGGCTAAAGCAGAGGACGTTCTTCCTGATGATGAGCCAATTTCATCGTCTGAGGACGCCTCAACAGAAACTCAAACTGCATCCAAAGCTCGGAAAATACCTAAAAAGTCCAAATCATCAACCGCTGATCAGTGATCTGTCAACACTGTTTTGAGAAGTTGGAAAACCTCAAAGCATCCTAAAAGTGGGTCTTGTAGATTCGAGCTATCTCTCAAATCTATTCTGACGGACTACTAACGTTCCTGGTTTGAAAAAAGATTTGTCACAATGGAGCAGAATGAGCAATAGTGGGAAAAAACCGGACTACAATGACAAACGTAATCTCCAGGCAACAACTCTCAAGTCCCGAATTAGTTAGGGCATAATTGGGATAGATCTGTGCGATCGCTGCAACTACAGTGGACTTAACACCCTAAACTCTGGGCAAGATGCCAACTATGCTTGTATCCCAATCTGCTGATTACTCAATCACTAGCTTCAGTTCCCTGGATGTTTGCTCGTTCAATTTCAACAACGTCATTCCGATGGTTGTAGAGCAAGCGGGTCGAGGTGAACGTGCCTTTGATATTTATTCGCGATTGCTCAGGGAGCGCATCGTATTCCTGGGCACTCAAGTTGATGACCCTGTTGCTGACTCTGTCGTCGCCCAACTTCTCTTTTTAGAAGCAGAAGACCCCGAAAAAGATATTCAGCTATACATCAACTCTCCCGGTGGTTCCGTTACAGCAGGGATGGCGATTTATGACACGATGCAGCAGGTTCGCTGTGATGTTGCTACCATTTGTTTTGGTCTCGCTGCTAGCATGGGGGCGTTTCTGCTTGCATCTGGAACGACCGGAAAGCGTATGTCTCTGCCAAGCTCTCGAATCATGATTCACCAGCCATTAGGGGGTGCTCAAGGTCAAGCCGTTGATATTGAGATTCAGGCTAAAGAAATTCTTTATCACAAGCGCAAGCTGAATGAGCTACTGTCATATCACACAGGACAACCGTTTGAGAAGGTGGAAGCGGACACAGAACGAGACTTTTTCATGTCCGCTAACGAAGCAAAAGACTATGGTTTGGTTGATCAAGTGATCTCGAGACAAAATCTTCCCAAGTCTGGAGAGACTGTTGCTGCACTGTAGGTTAAGAGGTACATATGTCTAAGTACGACTCCCATCTCAAATGTTCCTTCTGTGGCAAGTCTCAGGAACAGGTTCGTAAGCTGATTGCCGGGCCGGGAGTCTACATTTGTGATGAATGTGTAGACCTGTGTAACGAAATCTTGGACGAGGAGCTGTTTGACTCCAGTGCAACCGCTCCTCAACCTGTGCCAAGACGAGAGCCATCCTCTGAAAAGCGGAAATCCCGTTCGGCGAATATTTCGTTGAGCCAAATCCCGAAGCCAAGGGAGATCAAGAAGTATTTGGATGACCATGTAATCGGACAGGATGACGCCAAGAAAATTTTGTCCGTTGCAGTCTACAACCATTACAAGCGTCTTAGTTTCCTGCAGGCTAAGGGAAGCGGCAAGGTTGCTCCTGAAGATGTTGTAGAGCTACAAAAGTCAAACATCCTGCTGATTGGCCCCACAGGTTGTGGTAAAACCCTGTTAGCCCAAACACTGGCTGAAATTTTAGACGTTCCCTTTGCGGTTGCCGATGCTACTACCCTGACTGAAGCGGGCTACGTCGGCGAGGATGTAGAAAATATTCTTTTGCGATTGCTGCAGGTTGCGGATCTTGATGTGGAAGAAGCCCAGCGTGGGATTATTTACATTGACGAAATTGACAAGATTGCCCGCAAAAGTGAGAATCCCTCAATCACGCGGGACGTTTCTGGCGAAGGAGTGCAGCAAGCGCTTTTGAAGATGCTGGAGGGGACGGTTGCGAATGTTCCGCCGCAAGGAGGACGTAAGCATCCTTACCAGGACTGTATTCAAATTGACACCAGCAATATTTTGTTTGTGTGCGGGGGGGCATTCGTTGGTTTAGATAAGGCGATCGAGCAACGAATTGGTAAGAAGTCGATCGGCTTTATTCAACCGGGAGATAATCAGTCGAAGGACAAGCGCACGGCAGATATTCTCAAACATCTGGAGCCAGATGATTTGGTTAAATTCGGCATGATTCCAGAATTTATCGGCCGGGTTCCAGTCATGGCGGTGGTCGATCCGTTGGACGAAGCTGCACTGGCGGCAATTCTGACGGAACCTCGCAATGCGCTTGTAAAGCAGTATCAGAAGCTGTTGAAGATGGACAATGTGCTGCTGGAGTTTAGATCAGAAGCCATTCGGGCGATCGCGCAAGAGGCATATCGCCGTAAGACCGGTGCGCGTGCCTTGCGTAGCATTGTTGAGGAGCTAATGCTGGATGTGATGTATGAGTTACCCTCCCGTAAGGATGTAACCCGCTGCACGATTACCCGTGAGATGGTCGAGAAGCGCTCCACTGCTGAACTCCTCCTGCATCCTTCTTCACTGCCCAAGCCTGAATCCGCTTAATCGAGCAGGTGTGTTAGTTAAAGAATATTGAATTCTCTGGGGACACATCATCGTGTGTCCCTACAATGCTTTATGCATATGTGTTAAACAACCTGGATTTTAGCCATGTCATACATTCAGGTTCGGGGAGTTGACCACTACTATGAGTGGATCACGGAAGCAAGAAAACCAGAACCTTCTGGCAAACCTGTGATGGTTTTTCTGCATGGCTGGGGAGGGTCTGCCCGCTATTGGGAGAGCACAGCTTGGGCGATCGCCGACACCTTTGACTGCTTGCTCTATGACATGCGCGGCTTTGGACGTTCTGCCGGTCGGGCACCAACACCAGCCATTTCGTTCGGTGACACCCCGCTGAGCTATGAGCTAGACAGCTACGCTGAAGACCTTGCGGATTTGCTAAACGTGTTGGGATTAAAGCGGGTTTACCTGAATGCTCATTCAATGGGAGCTTCTATTGCCGTCTACTTTCTGAACCTGTATCCAAAGCTGGTGGAGCAAGCAGTGCTGACTTGTAATGGGGTTTTTGAGTATGACGAACGAGCGTTCAGCGCATTCCATACGTTTGGAGGCTATGTTGTCAAATTTCGTCCCAACTGGCTGTATAAGCTCCCCTATATGGATCGAATGTTTATGAAACGCTTTCTGCATCGTTCTCTGCCAGGGGCGATCAGCCGTGCCTTTCTGGATGATTTTCTAATGGCAGACTACGATGCCGCGTTAGCAACGATCTTTGCCTGTGTCAGCAAGCAGGCAGCGGAGATGATGCCTCAGGAGTTTGCCAAGATTACGGTGCCAACGTTGCTAGTAGCGGGCGATCGCGACATTATTATCCCTGCTGAATTGGGTCAGCGGGCGGCCGCCTTAAATGACATTGTTGAATTTGTAGTCATTCCCAACACCGCCCATTTCCCCATGCTGGAGGATGCTCCAACCTACCTCAAACTCATCCGAGAGTTCTTGGAGGTTGAAAGCATTCAGCAGCCGATCATTGGTTAGTAGCCAATATTTTAGGGCTGAATGGCATTCGCTCCTACGGGGAATCGGCTAATCACTTTAGGGTTAAATTGACCTCGCTCTCTTTCATGACAACTGCCGACTGGTTCATTAAGGTTTTTACCCAATCTGCCAACCGAATTGCCAAAGCAGCGATCGTCAACGTTGGGTTTGCGTATCCTCCAGTTGGAAACACAGAGCTGCTAGCAATAAACAAATTTGAAACATCATGAACTTGACAGTGCTCGTCCACTACTCCCTGTTTCGGATCATTACTCATGCGGGTTGTGCCCAAGTGATGGGATGTTCCCGGTGAGCCTGTGATTAACGTGCCACCATAGTCTTCAATCTCGAACCGGCCCAACCCAGTACGGGCAATCTCTTCTGCCATTACCTTTTGCGCTCGTTTGATGCCCTGGATCTCTTCATCATGCCAGCGGACTTGCATCTTCGGTTTGCGGATACCGAGTTTGTCACACTGATCGGAAAGCACCACTCGGTTATCTGGGTGGGGAAACTGCTCAGTTTGATGCAACACCTCAAACGACTCATACACTTTGTCCCGATTGTCCTGAAGATATGACCACCCTCCAGTGCTGAAATTACACCAGCGCGGAAATGGCTTTCTGGTGATCTTGTCATAGGCTGAGGTAGCCAGATCATCCATGCCAGTGAGGACATTGTTGAGATGACGAAGTGCGCCTTGAGGACCTTCCTGAAAGGCACGGAGCTTGATTAGCGCTTTGAGCGAGAGAGCGGCTTGGGCACGCCGAATTTTTTTCGGCCTTGGAAAGAGGTTAAACGAAATGTTGGGTAGGTGCTCCCGACGAATTGCTTCATCGGTCAAAGACAGTGCTCCCATCACTGTCAGTCCGTTTATAGGTCGCATATCGTATAGCGCGGTTGAATTGAAGAGCTGGGGATTTGAAGGGATGAAGTATCCTCCAAAAACGAGGGGATGATCCATAAAGAACCGGCCAACCAGATCGTGCTGATTCCCCAATCCATTCTTCTGAATCCGGTTTGCTAGCAGCAGCAGATGGGCGCTGCCGACTCCTCCAACCGCCAGAATGAAAATTTTTGCCGCAACCCAAAACCGATTACCGTCTAAGCAAGCTACCCGAACGCGAGTCACTGTTTTACCAGTGTCATCCGTTTCAAGTTCAACGACAGTTGCTTTCAAGTAGGTCGTGATATTGTGAGCACGATTGATCTCATCCCGCCGCTTCCGATAGATAGCGACACCGGGACTGAACTGAAAGACGCGGGTGGTGATGCGATCGCCGCCAAAGGGAATTTGGGGACGGGTTTCATCTTCCCAATCGCTGCCTTCATAGGCAAATGGTCCAAGCTGAAACACCTCTTGCGCCCGTTCGTAGTATGGCACCAGGTGCGATCGCTTGAACGGCCAGCCGCTGTAGGGTAACCAATCCCGCTGCTCAAAATCTACTTCGTCCAGCGGTCGGTGTCTCAACCCCAGTTGATCCCCATCAACCTTGATCGCCCAGTAGTTGGAATTACCTCCAAACATGCGATTGCGACTGTCAGGCGTAACTGGAACAAAGCCCCCTTCGGTTTCAACCTCAGCCAGTGATTTTGTATCCTCATTTGGCGGATCAATCCCACCACTTTCTAGCAAACAAACTCGAAAGTCTTGACCTATAAATTCGCGTGCTAGTGCGACACCAGCAGGTCCAGTGCCAACAATGCAAACTTCAGTTTCAATCGTTTCTTCCGAAGGGATCGAACGGGCGTCAATCATCATATGCCAATCAACCTATTTGCTAGATGAGAGAGGTATACAAAAGCACAAATGACTAAATCACTCTTAGAATTCCCAGCGAATACAAAAACTAATCGGCAAAAATTACACCGCTTTTCAAAGCGCTTTTTGATGTGCTCTAACAAAGACTGTACGGAGACGGACTCCGTATCTGATTTAGGATTTCTTTAGGGCTGAGTAGACACAACGACCCGGTGACGCGAGAGGAGCCTCGGACGTTACGCAATGCTCCTCAATAATTCTCTTCTCTTAAATTATTCCCATTCAATTGCCGAGTCTATGTTAAGCCACTCCCTTTTCAGACAATCTTTAAACACCGACATTCTTATGTGAAGTTACATCGGTCAAGAGTCACTTTACCCTTCAAGTATGGGCGGTGATTGAGTGGGCAAGACTGAATAGCTACCAAACACTTTCAGCACCTCAGTATAATCAACGATTTCTGCGAGAGCTGCCTGAATAGAAGCTTCGCGGGCATCAGCTTCTAGATCAATAAAGAATAAGTAATCTCCGAGCGATCGCTTGGTTGGGCGCGATTCAATTCGGCTCATGTTGATGCCGCGATCAGCAAATACTTGTAGCGGTTTCAGCAATGCGCCGGGTACATCATGAACACTAAACGCCAGCGATGTATGGCTTCCACCTGGAGACGGCTGCAGTCCCATGATCCAAAAGCGAGTGCAGTTATCCGGGTGGTCATTAATTGGGCAGTCCAGGACAGGTAAATGGTAGAGTTGAGCCGCGCGTTGGGAGGAGATGGCGGCTACGGTTGGGTCATCTTCCAGGTGCTGGAGTGCTTCCGTGGTCGAATTGGTTGGAATGAGTTGGGCGGTCGGCAGAAACGTCTCCAGCCATACTTGACATTGGGCGAGTGCTTGCGGGTGGGAATAGACACTTTTGATTAACTCGATCGCGTTTGCTTGAGACAGGAGGGCATGAGAAATTGGCAGGATGAGTGCTTGTTGAATTTGCAGCATATCGAGTTGCCAGAGGGTATCTAGCGTTGTCGTGACACTGCCTTCAATGGAATTTTCGACTGGAACCACTGCCAAATCTGCCTGCCCCTGGGTAACGGCCCGCAGCGTTTGAGCAATGCTGGGACAGGGACACAGTCGTGATTCTTGCTGGAATTCGTGGGTTAACCAGGTGGAGTACTGAAGTGCTGCAAGTTCTGCATACGTCCCTTGTGGACCCAGGTGGGCGATCGAGATTGCCATATTCCTTATCCGTCTTGTAAAAAGAATCACGCTTGGGCGGTATAGTGTTTTTACCTCCAAGAATTAGTACACCCTTTCGTAGTGGTCTAAACTGTTACTTCTATTTACAATAAGTAACAGTTTCTTAATGCGTTTACCCTTTTCACGTTAGTCCTCAAATGGATATTTGCTTTACTGCTTCCCAATCGATTAACATTCCCGTCGCCGAACAACCTGTCCCAATCCATCACTATTTACGCCAACCTCAACGGCTTGTCAACGCGCTGACGACCTCTAGCCGAATTGAGCAATTGGGCAATGAGCTGTTTCGTCTCAAAATGCGCCCGCTGACGTTTATGATGTTAAGCCTGCAGCCAACCGTAGACATGCGGGTTTGGACAGAGTCCGATGGGACGGTTCATGTGCGATCGCTTAGCTCTGAGATTCGAGGCATTGAATATGTCAATCAGCGATTCGCTCTCAATTTGATCGGTAAGCTGCAGCCGTGCCATCTGGACGGAGCAACTCATCTCCAGGGTAAAGCTGACTTGACTGTCACTGTAGAGCTTCCGCCTCCATTCTTACTAACGCCAAAGGCAATCCTTGAGGCAACTGGGAACGGACTACTGAAGAGTGTGTTAATGACGGTGAAGCAGCGCCTGATGCACCAGCTCCTATCTGACTATCGAACCTGGGCGGCGGATCAGCTCGATGAAAAGAAGGTTCAGACGCAAGCTGGCATTCTGTCAACAAACAGCTCAGTTGTTTGAAGTCCGGCATGGGCTAAAAGAGCTGCGGTGGTAGGGGGATGGCCCGTATTGCTGAAGGGCTTGCCGATGGTTCAGAGTAGCATACCCTTTGTTGCTGGCTAGATCGTACTGTGGGTATTTGATTGACAAGCGAGTGATTAATTGGTCGCGCAAACTTTGGCGATGATACTGGCAGCGGCGATGGGCAGCGATCGCTGATCGCCTTTCACCATTGTTTGCTGAGAAATTAACAGTCCTGGCACTCGTTGATTTCCATCCACTAGACAAAGACCAGGCTGAATCTGAAGCTTGGAAATAGCACGTTTCATTGCCAACAGCGACGCCTGCAAGATATTCAGCCGATCAATTTCTCGCACAGACGCATACCCAACTTGACAATCTATTGCCACGATTTTGATCTGATTGGCGAGTTGCTGCCGTTGGACTGCGGACAGCAGCTTACTGTCCGTGACCCCAGATGCAGCAAGCTCTGCAAGGGCGCTATCAGGCAAAATGACGGCGGCGGCAACAACCGAACCAAACAGTGCGCCTCGGCCCACTTCATCGACCCCTGCAATCACTCCTGGAAAACCGCTACAACTCATCAAATTTGGAATATCCAGTTGATGCAGTCGCTTTTGGTTTGTCATTTCTCCGTTCCCTATTCGGTCATGGTTGCAGAAGAGCGACGACGGCGACGACGGGTTACCGCACCGTTGTCAAGTGGTTCAGAATCGGACGTGGTTTGCGAAATAGACTCTGGATCAGAGACTGAAGTCACTGGGGCGATCGCATCGTCCGGTGTGTCTAGAGTTTTGTGTGTCGCTAGAGTTGCCATTGAATTCTCCGAGACCGGGACTGTTGACTGAGCAGCTTGACCCGGTAACACAACCGAAATAATGGCTGATTTGGGATTTTTGACCTCCTTCTGAGAGAGCACCAGTGGAGAAATTCCCATCCAGGCATAGACCTCCTGTTCCTCCGGCGTCATCTCAACGGTGACAATCTCTGGCGGTTCCCCAGGTCTAGAATCGCGTCTAGAACGTCCACGTCTTTCCTCTGGCTCCGGTGCAGATGCGCCATCCCGCTCATCCGTAGAATCCTGCAGCGAGTCTGGTTCACGCTCCGCACCGTTATCTCGCCTACCGCGACCACGCCGCGCTCGACTGGGTAGTTCAGTTCGAGGTTTGCTTTCACGAAACTCATCTGGCTCAGTCTCCAAGTCGGTTCCATTGCCGGTATCAATGGTGGGAAAGGTGGGTTGACTCCCTCGCCCGTCTTCCCAAGGACTGCGCCCTCTCTCTTTGATCGGTTCATCACCCACCCGACGGCGGCGGCGACGGCGATTGTTGGCTCCTACTTCCTGGTAGCTTGGATGACTTAATAGCTCTTGGAGATCGTTAGAGGCATCATCATCTCGTTCTTCCCAGGGAAACTCGTTTGGTAACGCAATATTGGGCACGTCGCGACTACGCCCACCTCGATCTGCCGGTCGGTAGTCCCGCAAAGCTGTTACGGCTGAACGTTCTACCCCATCTTCATCTGGTTCGTGGGATTCATCGGGTAAATGCACTAAATGACCTAAACCCGCACAGGTTGGGCAAGCGCGACCAAACAGCTCGTAGATATTTTTCCCTTGACGCTTGCGGGTTAGCTCAACCAATCCTAACTCTGATAGTTGTGCGATTTGGGGTCGGGCTTTATCGACTCTTAAGGCTTTGTTGAAGTGTTCTAGCACCTGAAGTTGATCGCGACGCGAGTCCATATCGATGAAGTCTACAATGATGACACCCGCGACGTTTCGCAGTCGGAGTTGGCGGGCAATCTCAGTAGCCGCTTCACAGTTCGTCCACAAGACGGTTTCGCGTGCTGTAGTCGAGCGAGTGAAGGAACCCGAGTTGACATCAATAACAGTGAGTGCTTCTGTGCGTTCGATGATGATGTAGCCACCAGAGGGCAAATCAACTCTGGGTTTGAGGGCTTCTCGAATCGCAGCGTTGATGCGGAAGTACTCCAAAACGGGAATGCGATCGCGGTGGTGGTCAATCAAAACCCCTTGCGGTAACTTACCACTACCCCAACTCGTTCAGACTGCTGCTTGACTCGTCTCAGCCCCGTATGAGAATCCACAACAATTCGGTTCACATCACCGCTGTAGACATCTCGCAGCACCCGTTGAATGAAATCATCATCCCGATTGAGCAGCGATGGGGCGCGAGTCGCCGCAGCCTCCCGAAGAACGTTCTCCCACTGCTCCTGCAGTGATTCCAGATCCTCAATAATGGCATCCTCTGGCATTCCTTCGGCTTCGGTACGGACGACCAACCCCATACCCGCCGGTTTAATTAGAATGGCCAATGCTCTCAGCCGATTACGCTCATTCTCGTTCCGAATTCGTCGAGAGAGGTTCACTCCCTTGCCACTTGGCATCAACACCAAGTAGCGTCCCGGCAGAGAAATATTTCCGGTTAATCGTGGACCCTTATTTCCAGTCGGTTCTTTCATGACTTGCACCAACACCTTCTGCTGAGGTCTAAGCAGTTCCGTGATGGAGCCAGCCGCACGTTGAAGTTTCAAGGGACCTAAATCGCTGACATGAATAAAACCATTCCGCTCGGCATCACCAATATTGACAAAGGCGGCATCAATTCCGGGTAAAACATTCTCAACAGTTCCGAGGTAGACGTCACTGACCTGGTGAGTTCCGGTAGCAACAATTAGTTCCTGTATTTGATCTTCAGAAAATACGGCAGCAATGCGATGCTGTTCAGCGATAATAATTTGCTTTGACATTCAGTTTCCTCAAAATTTGACAATCGCGAAGGATACAAACCTCCTAACTCCTTCGCTAGTGCTCTTACGGCTACGTTGTCGTAGGGGGGACAAAAGCCTTGGGGCGATGCAGGTATAGAAAAATGGTTCCCACGCTGAGCCAAGATGGTTAACAGCCTAAGATAGCTACGACAAAAAACAATTGAATCAGCTAATAATCAGCCTCTTAAACCTGATTGACCCATTGCGCTGTCAGGACATCAAGTTTCGTTCAGTAGTGGAAAGCCTAGAGAAGCAAGCTGCGCCTAGTATTAATCACTAGCACATAGAGCGGTTTCCCAAAAATTCTCCAGCCCGCAACAGCTTCTATTGAGATGCATTATAGCGTGCAGAGCTTCCTGCGCTACCAAAATTCAAAAATCAACACTAGACATTAAGATTTGCTACAAGTTGTCAGAGTAGAGAGTGGGGAATTTTGATCAACTGCCAAGGGTTGGCACGGCACAGGGAAGGGAATTTTGATTGGAAAGCTCATAAGAGTTGCAGGTTGATTAATTTGTCGATGCCAAAATGAGCTGCACGCGATGGGTGTGCAGAAGTCGAAGTTCACGGCTGGACACTTGCTCAAGCATGTAAATGACATGATCGGGGCGCAGCAGGGTTCCATCGTTACGGCAGCTACCGATGTAATAAAGCGCAGTAGAGACGCGATTAAGAGTCCTGCGGACACGCCGCGCGTTTCTTGAATGCCGGAGGCTATACACGTCTGTACAGGGAATGGGGGAAACTGCCTCGTGCCTTAAGTCAAAGAGCGATCGCGGAGATTGACTGAGTGCGTTTTGCCTGATTTGGTGGTCTGCTCCATCAAAATCGAGTCGCTAGCCATGACGTGGTTAATCCAATCTTGCCAATCTTGCTGAGTGGGGACGGTGTTGATGCTGTCGTCTGGCACACTCTCAATAGTAATGACATACTCTGCTCGCTCCAAAATTTGAGTCGCAGCTGGAGCATTAACCGCGACTTCCTCGACGCGGTAGAGGGGAATTTCAGCAGGGAGCTGGGCTGCTAATGTGGACTGGAAGATGGACAGCTCGATGGGTTCAGTCAACTCAAAGTCCACAATTTCACCAGAACTGGTGACGCCGAGCGGCAATGCGCTGGCGGGTATGATGCGCGGACCGGGATGAAATCCTCCAGTGAACGCGATCGGTAATGCAGCCCGGCGCACGGCGCGATCGAACAGACGCATTAAGTCTAGATGACTGAGCAACGCCATGTCGCCGTGCTTGCCGAGCCAGACCCGTAACCGCTGTGACCGTTGCTGGTTTGGCACAAAATGCCCTGTAAATTGGGGGATGGGGAGGGGCGGCACGACAATGTTATGCCCAAAATCCAACCCACAGACGCCGCAGTGAGAGCATCCATCGAAGGAGCAATCGGGCACCGTGGCGGCTTCTAAAAGCGCGTTGTAGATCGTCCTTGAGCCACTGTTTGTCAATGCCAGTGTCGAGGTGGTCCCAGGGCAGGGGGGGCGTTGGTAGGGGGGTGAGGG
>JAAUSG010000350.1 GCA_012034055.1 Leptolyngbyaceae cyanobacterium RU_5_1
AAAATGCACGAGCACTGACGCGAGACTACGAAACCTTGCCTGAAAATCATGAAGCGATGGGTGTATGTCGTCATGATTCGGTTGATGCTGCGGCGATTAACGAACAACCGCCGAACGAGGAAGCCGAAAACTGCTTAAACAACATTTACAAACAGTTTCTAATGCACCCTGGTTGTATCTACGCGACCTGGGGAGTTCCAATCCGGAGTTTTCATCAAATCTCTGTAAAGATTACTATCTCGTCCCATCACTTGCTTCACCGGGTCTATGAAATTGAAACAGCGTTAGGGCAAGTTGAATTAAACCTTGTCCACGTCCAGACCTGGAGTTTTTCTTAAGAGGATGTTTGAAAAGGTATTGTCTGTGATGTTAAAGTCACAAACAATCATTCAAAATCCAGATTCGTTTCATCGACACCGACGAAAAGCTGAGATAAAGCTGAGTAAATCCGGTGATTATTTGATCGTCTTCAGCCACAAAAATCGCAGAATTATAGTTCTTAAAACGCTCCACCAAGAATTTCTTGGCTGAAGCAAGATCGGATGCCTGGCTATAAAAACACGATACTGATCGAACAGTTTTATTAAGTCTTGAATATGTTCACTTTGAGCCAAAGCAATGTTCATTACAACAGCTTCTCCATAACATAATTGATGAATCGTTCACCCCGACAAAGGACTTCCTGCTGTTTAACGATTGAAAATCCCATACGTTGAAAAAATGGTTTTGCTGTAATGCTTGCTTCAACCATTAGATGGTTCAACTTCAAGTCCAGCGCCTTTGCTTCAATTGCCTGATAGATCTGGCTGCCCACCCCACAGCGTTGATAGTTTTTGTGACAGTAGAAGCAGTCGATATGACCATTAGACTCTAGCTCTCCAAATCCAGCAATGATGCCTGCATCATCTGCAACATAGGTGAACCGATTTGAACAAGTGTTTTCCCAATCCCTGAAGTGAATATTATCAGGTGCCCAGGCTTTAACCTGAGCACTTGAGTAATCGTGAATGTTGATTTCACGCACTGTTTCATGAAACAACCGTGCTACTTTTTCGGTATCCTGTTTCTCAAATAATCGTATTTTCATGGGTTGTGCATTCTTTTCTCAGGTTGTCGTAGGTTGTTTGTAACATCGGGTTGATTGAAATCTTTTAACTCTAACAGAATAAATTTGACTTCTTGAGGCTTATAGAGATGTGATGCAATAACCAAATCGGAACCATGCGATTTACTCATAGCCAAAAGAATTCTGTAGTCAAAATTACAAATTAACCTGGGTTATTTCGGCACAGTCTTAAGCATAGGTACGAAAAAATAGTGCTGTACAGAAACCGATATGGCTAAAAAGAACTTGGTGGTGATTGGCAACGGGATGGTGGGGCACAAGTTTTTAGAGCAACTGGTTGCCAGGGGAGCAACGGAGAATTGGAACTTAATTACATTCTGCGAAGAGCCACGAGTCGCCTACGATCGCGTTAATCTCAGCAGTTTTTTCACCGGCAAAACGGCTGGAGATTTGTCCTTAGTTGAGCCGGGTTTCTATCAGGAGAACCATGTCCGCATCTACATTGGCGATAAAGCCCTCAGTCTCGATCGCAACCACAAAACTGTCACTTCAGCCAACGGTGTCGTCATCGACTACGACAAGCTCGTTCTGGCAACAGGCTCCTATCCCTTTGTGCCACCGATTCAAGGCAAGGATGCCAACGGCACGTTTGTCTATCGTACGATTGAAGACCTAGAAGCGATGTCTGCCTACGCCAAGCAGTGCAAGACGGGCGTGGTGATTGGCGGCGGATTATTGGGATTGGAATGTGCCAATGCCCTGAAAAATATGGGGCTGGAAACGCATGTGGTGGAGTTTGCACCCCGGTTGATGCCGGTGCAGATTGACGAGATTGGCGGAAACGTGTTGCGTGCTCAAATTGAAGCGTTGGGGGTGAGGGTGCATGTTAGCAAATCGACGACGGAGATTGTCAGCAATGCGGACGACAAGGTTTGCAAGATGGTGTTTGCCGATGGCATGGAGCTGCAAACCGACATGATTGTGTTCTCGGCTGGCATTCGTCCCCGCGATGAACTGGCCAGAGTGGCGGGGCTGGATGTGGGCGATCGCGGCGGCATCGTGATCAACGACTACTGCCAGACTTCGGATCCAGACATTTACGCGATCGGCGAATGCGCTCTCTACAACCAGCGCATTTACGGCCTCGTGGCTCCCGGCTACACGATGGCCAGCGTTGCCGCTGATAACCTGTGTGATTTTGGCAGCAGCACCTTCACTGGAGCCGACATGTCCACCAAGTTGAAACTGCTGGGAGTGGACGTTGCCAGCTTTGGCGACGCCTTTGGCAAGACGCCCGGTGCAAAAGAGGTGGCGATCGTCGATACCAAACAAGGCACCTACAAAAAGCTGGTGCTGAATGAGATTGGCGATCGCCTCCTGGGTGGCATTTTGATCGGCGATGCGTCCGCCTACGGCAACCTGCTGCAAATCATGCAGAACAACATACCCGTGCCGCCCCATCCCGAAGATTTGCTGTTGCCTCCCCGCGCAGGCAAAGCAGCGGTGGCAATGGGTGTGGAGAGCCTGCCCGACACGGCCCAAATCTGCTCCTGCAACAACGTCACCAAACGTGAGATCTGTAGCGCGATTCGGGAGCATAGCTTCACTGACGTGGGCAGCGTCAAGAAATGCACCAAGGCAGGAACTGGCTGCGGTGGCTGTGTGCCGCTTGTCACCGATCTGCTCAAGATGGAGATGAAGAGCGCCGGACTGGAAGTGAAAAACCACCTCTGTGAACACTTCTCCTACTCGCGTCAAGAGCTGTATCACCTCGTCAGTACCAAAGGCCTTCGCACCTTTGAGGAACTGCTGGCTGAATACGGTCAGGGGCGGGGCTGCGAAATCTGCAAACCGGCCGTTGCATCCATTCTGGCGTCCACTTGGAACGATTACATCCTCAACACCTCCCATGCCGGACTGCAGGACACCAACGATGCGTTCCTGGCAAATATTCAGCGAGATGGCACCTACTCGGTGATTCCCCGCATCCCCGGCGGTGAAATCTCGCCAGACAAGCTGATTGCCCTGGGCGAAATTGCTAAAGAGTTTGACCTCTACACTAAGATTACCGGCGGACAGCGAATCGACATGCTGGGCGCACGATTAGATCAATTGCCCTTGATCTGGCAGCGGTTAGTGGATGCCGGATTTGAGTCGGGTCATGCTTACGGGAAGGCACTCAGAACCGTGAAATCCTGTGTGGGCAGTACCTGGTGTCGCTATGGGGTGCAGGATTCGACCGGACTGGCGATCGAGCTGGAGTTGCGCTATCGCGGACTGCGGGCACCGCACAAAATCAAGTGTGCCGTCTCTGGTTGCACCCGTGAGTGTGCCGAGGCGCAGGGTAAAGACATTGGTGTGATCGCCACAGAAAACGGCTGGAACCTCTACGTTTGTGGTAACGGCGGCATGAAACCCCAGCACGCCGTCTTGCTGGCAGCCGACATCGACCAGGAGACGCTGATTAAGTACTGCGATCGCGTCCTGATGTTCTACATCCGCACCGCCAACCGCCTGGAGCGCACCGCCACCTGGCTGAACAAACTGGAAGGCGGCATCGAGTATCTGCAACAGGTTGTGATCGAAGACTCCCTCGGCATCTGCGCCCAACTCGAAGCCGAAATGGCCTATCAGGTTGCCACCTACGCCTGCGAGTGGAAAGCAACCGTCGAGAACCCCGAAAAACTGCAGCGCTTCACCCACTTCGTCAACTCCGACCAGCCCGACCCCAGCCTGGTGCATGTGGAAGAACGGGGCCAGCGGCGTCCCGCCTATGAGCATGAGCGGCAGTTGATGGAGATGAAGGGATGAAGGGATGAAGGGATGAAGGGATG
>JAAUSG010000351.1 GCA_012034055.1 Leptolyngbyaceae cyanobacterium RU_5_1
TAGGGGTAGGGGTGGGGTAGAGGTAATAATGGGTAGGGGGTAATGGATAGTAGAACGTTAAAGGTTCTAGCCAACTACCAACTACCAATGACCAACCATTAGTGAATCAACAACTTACACAATTTCTGTTCTATTATACGAAGGATTTAGAGCCGTTCTTTCTCGGTAATGGTGACTCCCAGGCGTTGGCCGGCGATCGCGACTCCCTCGGCAGCACTCCCTCTGACAACGACGGTTGCATCCATCGCAGGCATCCCCGTTTGAGTCAAAACCCATAATGAGCCACTATCGTCCTTAAGTTCATAGGCTCCCCGTCCAAGCACCCCAACTTGGTTAATGACCGTCCCCCGCACGGTGACATTCGGATATTGGGATGGGTTTGCTGTGACTTGACTAATTTGAGTCGTGCCAATTCCCAGTTGAGCCAGTTGATTACATCCGACGAGTCCACCTGAGCTGAAACTGAAGAGCAGCATGAGCGGAAGTAGACGTTTTGCAGATCGGGTAGTCATAATGCTTCCAGGGTAAGGGGGCGATCGCCGAACTATTCAGCTTAATGCCATTCTAGCTTCAGCAATTCCCGGCAACATTTGTTCTGAACATTGGGACGTGGTCTAAAAATGTTGCTTTCATCTGCAGACACGGTATAGACGTTATAGATGACGTTATAGAAACGTCCTTACAGACGGTTAACCACAGATCTGGAACACTCCCCTTTAATTCCAGGCGAACAGATATTCGTCACATGTATCTCCGATCAGATATAGATTTGAGCGATCAGCATACTTCTAAAAAGTTTGTTAGAAGATACGCGACATGACCACTTTTCACCGTACCTGCTTGTTAGAGTGTAAACGTTTGCGTTGCAACGGAATTAAGGCTACCAGCTTTGTCAACTCAGTTTTTATCGGGTGCTTTCATCGGTTCGTCCATGAACATCTCACTTTGGGCTGCAAAAATGCCACTCCACAACCCCTTAATTGATAGGAATCATGCTGGTCAAAACTGAACTTGCTCAAACACCATCGGTTAAACGCCTGGTCAAAGCTTGGAGCCAACTTTACACCCTGAACTTTCAGTCGATCGCCCTGACTCAAGACCCCTCCTTTTACACCAAGCTCACTGAAGCAATTTCACTGGAGGGTCGGGTCAAAACAGCCGCTAAACTGAACGAACGGATCATTGAGTTGCGCTGTGAGATGGCCAGCGTAAAAACCAGCGCCCTCTATGCTTACATGCAGAACGTGATGCACTTACAGGAAGTCAAGCGAATTGCTGACGCATCGTTCAAGATCTATACCCAACTGGTAGACCTCTATCAACAGAACTTACTCAATGCAGCTTTTGTTCCCGCAGCAGAGCCGTTAATAAGTGCGCTTCGCCCGGAACCCAAGCCTCTAAAGTTGGCGATCGCATCCAACATAGACCGATTGTCCAGCGCCTTAGAGCCTGTCTTACTGGAGTTTCAGCAGGAACATAGTCAATTAAAAGATTGGCGCACCCTTGGCTTCCTCACAACACAGATCAACTTCTGTAATCAGTGGATTACTGATAAGCTGACGCCGATCGAGCAAGTCCTGCTCAGTCCCTATCTCACGTTTATCGAGGAACAAGTTGCCCACCCCTGGCAGCGTGTTTGTGCAGCGGCGGCCCGACATCCAGCCGATAGTCTGGTATTGGCTCTTGCCGAACAAATGATTCCGATGTCCGGGGAGATTGCTGACGCGGCTTACTCCGCCCTCACCCGCTTATTGCCCAATCACCGCAGCCGACGAGGAATGTTGACCAATCCAGGCGTAACTCACTCCTGCATTCGCGATTTGAAGATGTTTCAGGTTTACCTCTGGCTCTGTGTGTTGGAGGAAAGCCTGGTTCCGGTTGAAGAGGAGTTAGTAAGGTTATGCGTGATGGTGCTGCCGAGTGTGGGAGTGCAATGGGAGATGACGGAACTATGGACCCAGGTGCTCACGGATGAGGTGATTCGTCGCATTGAGCCATCCCGACGGAAACACGTACTGCCCTACGTACTCCCTTATACCTCTGGGATAGAGGATGCTTTTTTAGCGGCTCGGATTCAACTAGACACCCAGCTCTCGCGCCAGGTGGCTGAATCAAGCGGTGACTCGAATCGATCGCTAAGAGCCAGCTTAAAGACAATACCCACTCAGCAATCTTATTTCAAAGCTGTTTGACTACTTCTACCCTTCACGCAGTTTCTCCAAAACGCTGCGGTCTTCCAGGGTGGAGGTGTCGCCGGAGACCTCTTCACCAGCGGCAAGGGAACGGAGCAGACGGCGCATGATTTTGCCCGATCGCGTTTTGGGGAGTGCATCGGCAAAGCGAATTTCACCGGGACGGGCGATCGCGCCGATTTCCTTGACCACATGCTGCTTCAGTTCGTTCTTCAGTTCGTCACTGGTGTTAACATTTCCTTCCAGCGTCACGAACGCCACAATGTCCTGGCCCTTCACCTCGTCGGGTTTACCCACCACCGCCGCCTCCGCAACGGCCGGGTGAGACACCAGGGCTGATTCAACTTCCATCGTGCCGAGGCGGTGTCCGGAGACGTTGATCACGTCATCCACACGACCCATCACCCAGAAGTAGCCATCGCGATCCTGACGCGCTCCGTCACCAGCAAAGTAGAGGTACTGCCCATCCTTGGGCGGGATATGTTCCCAATAGGTGCGGCGGAAGCGATCCGGGTCACCGTAAACCGTCCGCATCATCCCCGGCCAGGGATAGCGCACCGCCAGGTAACCCCCGTCATTCCGGTTTACTGGATTGCCGTCCAGATCCACAATGTCCGCCAGAATACCGGGGAAGGGCAACGTTGCCGAACCCGGTTTGGTGGGAATCGCTCCCGGCAGTGCCGTGATCATGATGCCGCCCGTTTCCGTTTGCCACCAGGTATCCACGATCGGGCAGCGCTCACCACCAATCACACGGTGGTACCACATCCAGGCTTCCGGGTTGATTGGTTCGCCGACCGTTCCCAGCAGTCGTAGGGAAGACAGGTCGCGCGCCTTGGGCAAGTGTTCACCCATTTTGATGAAGGCACGGATGGCGGTTGGAGCCGTGTAGAAAACATTGACCCCATATTTTTGAATCACATCCCAGAAACAGCCGGGGTTGGAGGCGCGCGGCGCACCTTCGTACATCAGCGTCGTGGCTCCGTTGGACAGGGGCCCGTAGACAATGTAGCTGTGTCCAGTAATCCAGCCCACGTCAGCCGTACACCAATACACGTCGGTATCCTTGAGGTCAAAGATCCATTGGGTGGTCATGTGGGTGTAGAGGTTGTAGCCGCCGGTCGTATGAACCACCCCCTTGGGTTTGCCGGTACTGCCGGAGGTATAGAGAACGAACAGCATATCTTCGCTGTCCATGGGTTCAGCTGGACAGTCAGCAGAGACTTCGGCTTGCAGATCGTGCCACCAGCGATCGCGCCCCGATTCCATCTGAATACTTTGTCCAGTGCGCTTGACCACCAGGACGTTTTGAACCGTCGGAGCACCATTGTTGGCCAGGGCTTTATCGACTTGATCTTTGAGCGGCACGATCGCGTCCTTACGCCAGCCTCCGTCGGCCGTAATCACCAGTTTAGCTGACGCATCCACGAGGCGATCGCGCAGGGCCTCAGCGCTGAACCCACCAAACACCACCGAGTGGGGCGCACCAATCCGGGCACAGGCCAGCATCGCGATCGCCGCTTCGGGAATCATCGGCATGTAGATACCGACGCGATCGCCCTTCTGGACACCCAGTTGCTTCAGCCCATTGGCGAACTGGCAAACTTCCCGGTGCAGTTGAGCATAGGTAAGGGTGCGCGAGTCACCCGGTTCGCCCTCCCAAATCA
>JAAUSG010000095.1 GCA_012034055.1 Leptolyngbyaceae cyanobacterium RU_5_1
CTAACCACTATGAACACGCAATTAGTCGATTCCCTCGTTCAAGTGATTCTTGCCCTCCCCGCTGAAGAACGGGCCTTATTGGGGCAAAAACTTTCCACCGCCAGTCAAGCTGAAACAGCAGCCGACAATCAATGGACAGAGGAAGCCGTTGCAGTGTTTCTTTCCCTTGGACAAGATGCCGTCCCAGGTCGGCTCAAAAATACCGCTGTTAACCGCGATCGCTATCTCTACAGCACCCCGAAATGAATCGACTTTTCGTAGATACCAGCGCCTGGGCTGCGATCGCAGATCAGGATTGCTAAAATAGGCGCGATCGCACTTTTAGCCACCCCCATGAACTATCAGGACATCATCACCCTTGAACCGGGCAAACGCAGTGGCAAACCCTGCATCCGAGGAATGCGTATCACCGTTTATGATGTCCTCTCTTACCTTGCCTCTGGCATGACAACTGAGGAAATCTTGTCTGACTTTCCCTATCTCACCCGCAAGGATATCCTTGCTTGCCTCGCCTACGCCGCTGATCGCGAACAGAAGACCCTGACGATCGCGGCATGAAACTCCTGTTTGACCATAATCTCTCCCCTCGCCTTGTTCAACTCCTGGCTGACCTCCATCCCAATTCCCAGCACGTCTTTTCACTTGGCATGGAGCAAGCTAATGATCAGCAAATCTGGGACTATGCCGCCCAAAGTGATTTCATCATCGTCACCAGAGATTCTGACTACAACGATCTCAGCCTGATTCGAGGTTTTCCACCCAAGGTCATTTGGATTCGTCGCGGCAACTGTTCGACTCAGGAGATGAGCATCGGGTGACGCAAGCCCTGCTGAGTCAGATGAGAGAGGGCAGGATCGATGCCTGAAATTAGTCGCTTCTTTGGCATGAACTGCTGCAAAACTGGGAATTAGCCAGACAGCAAGAACCGCTCGAATCCGTTCAACCTCTGGAGTAAGGACATGCTCAAAGACATCGTAGCGGTCAAGCCGTTAGCAGGTTATCAACTCTTTCTGCGCTTTGAAGACGGCATTGAGGGAGTTGTGGATATCAGCCAGTTAATTCCGTTTTCCGGTATCTTTGCGCCTTTACAAGATTTGGACTACTTTGCCCAAGTCCAGATTCATCCCGAACTTGGCACGATCATCTGGCAAAATGGCGCTGACCTTGATCCGGACGTGTTGTATTCCGTTGTCACTGAACGTCCAATTCCAGCCTATTCCAGAGCAGCCCTATAAGAAGTTAGCTATGAACACTCAACGGGTTAATTCGTTTATCCTACGCAAACCTCGGAGGTTTAACCAAGAATCAAGCGTTGTGACGAACGATAGTGGCTTAAACCTCCGAGGTTTTAGTGACCTACTACGCTTCAGTAAAACCGGCCAAAGTGCGATACTCAGGGGGAATGATGCCCAGCACAATATCTGCTTGGGGAATGTCCAGCGCCATCAGTTCAGCTTCAATATCCACTTCCGTTTGATTCCGTTGAATCCAGACTTTCCCACCGCGCAACTCTAAATGCATCACCACCCAATACACCCGCTCCTGACCTCGCCACCCTTGACTCAAAATTAAATAGCGATCGCGCTCTTGATCAAAAATCGGCTGACTTTCTATCCCATCCAAACGTCCCTCATCACTCTGTTTGAGTAGAAACTGGAGCACCACTTGACGATAGCGATCGACCTTCGACACCACTTCATGAGAGGCATTTACCACTTCTACAGCCATTGCAAAACCTCCTGTTCAATCGGGTCATACACCATCAAAGCCAGCCGATTTTCCCGAATTAGACGACTCGGAAGCATCTTCTAGCGCCTCAAACTGCTGCAAGTCGGCATAGCTAATCACGGCGGCAACGGACTGCCCAGCGTGCTCAATCACAATCCGCTCTTGATGATCTTCCACCCGACTAATCAACTCCACAAATTGCGCCTGAGCCTGATTTGCCTCGACCTTAGTCATCTCGTCCTGCTCCAGAATGTTGTTTCAATCCCAATATCATCATAATCACTCGATGAGAAGGAATTGAGCGTTCGATATTTCAGCAGCAGCAGTTGTCGATTAACCCCGATCGCGATCTCTATGGCAACCCAGCATGAATCTGCTCTTTGTCGATACCAGCGCTTGGGCAGCGATCGCACATTCCAACAACCAACAACCAACAACCAACAACTCTCCCAACCATCGGAACCTTTGATCTACCGGGCGAGTCTAGAAACCATCGGCATACATCTACATGGAAAACGACCATGCTCTATCTCAATCGTTGGAACACTTGCCCAGCATTGGTTGTTGCGTTGGGTATTGCATCTACGCGATCGCGCCACTCACTCTGGCAACTTCCGCCTCCGCAACACCCGCTCCCCAAACGGTGGCTCAGTTATTCCCACCCGCACCGGGACAAGCAACCTATGCAATTCCGGCGGGTACAAGACTTCCAGTTCGCTACAACGGGGCTGACAAGATCATCGTGTCGCCCACCGAAACGCTTCCACTGACGCTGGCAATTTCCAGAAATATCCGCTCCTCCTACGGAGAACTGCTGATTCCGGCGAATAGCGAGGTGAGAGGCAGACTGCAACCTGTGGGCGACGGCTCTCAGTTTGTTGCAGAAACGTTGGTATTGCCAAATGGATCGCGACTGGCGATCGATGCTGACTCCGACGTTGTGACCAGGCGGCGAGAAGTGCAGCCTGGTGTGAACGGTGATGCGTTAATCAAGGGATCGGTGATTGGGGCTGGAGCCGCCACCATCCTTTCCGGTGTGCTTGGCAATCGTCGGATCACGCTGGGTAGGGTTTTAGCCGGTGCCGGTGCCGGTGCGTTAGGCGGTTTAATTTTCGGCAAGAAACGAGCTGAAGTCGTGGTGATTGATCCAAACGAGGATCTCACCTTAACCCTCAATTCTAGACTGGCGCTGAATCCGAGCTACTCAAGATATTAGGAATGACGAAGACGATCCTTCGCACTTCGCACTTCGCACTATAGCCCTATCGGGCATTCAAGAAACGCACTTCGCACTTCCTTCAGTTCCACATTTTCAGTTCTTCGAGTTCATCTAGAAAGTGTTCGGGCAGATCGGGTGGTAGCACTTTACAGTCCAGACTGACTTTCTGGCTTTCGCGCTGGGTGTGCATTTCAACGGCGATCGCCTCCAATCGCACTTCCAAACTTCCCAATGGAGCAGTGAGTTGAGTGGCTGTTTCCAGTTCGCCAAATCCATTTGGTAGAAAATCCACAAGCCAACGAGGACCATCAAGCAGGGAGCGAGTCTGGCGATCGTTGACCCAGAGCTTGACATAGATTTTGGGTTGCACGTCTGGCAGCTTGATCCGCAGGTTGATCGGCTTGCCCGCAACAATGTCCTGAACAAATGCCTCCAGAATTGGGGCAGGAACGGGCTGATCGGTGGGTAAAACCAGTGGATTGACTGGTTCAGGGCTGCTATCGGCTACGGCACGATTCAACTCGATGGGGAGGCGATTGAGTTGAGACCCGACTCGTTGAATATAGTGCTGCCAGGCTAGGTCATCATCAGCCATGACTTCTTCAGTAGTAGCGGGTGTTTCTGGAGCGATCGCTTCACAGGTCACTAATGCTGGCGGCGTTTGAGCAGGCTCTTCAGTGGGTTCTTGAGCCGGAGGCGACTCAACAGGAGGTACAAACGCCTTTAATAGGGTCGAAAGCTCGGTGTCGGCAGCCAGGGAGCTAAGTCGGTTCAGGAAGCGATCGTGCAGCCTCAAGGCTTGAAAGGCTGTTTCAGTTGGAAATTGCAAATCATCCGGGTCATCTTGAACGGCACTATCGACCTCCGCATCGGCTTCGCTGTTGATTGCGTTGCCATCTTCCCCAATCGCGCTATTGACGGGTTCTTCCAGCCGATCTTCCTCGTCTTCAGTAGCCTTGCTGTCTTCCTCAAAGGTGCAGCTGATTGGCTCTTCTACACTATGGTTAATCGTTTGCACAGATGAATCGGCTGAATCGGCAGATTCTACTGAGTCTACAGATTCCTCAAGCAAAACTGGCTCAGACAAAATCATGGATTCCAGCTCTGCTAAATCGTCCGCAAAACCGGCTGTTTCCTCTTGAACAGCGCTCACTTCGGAAGAGGGGAATTCAAGTTCAGGCTGGATGCGAACAAACCTGGGCAACTCAACTTGCCGTTTGCTAGCCAGGTCTAGATCTGGCTGGTAAAGCTGGGGAGGTAAGACCTGGGTCGCTGTAGCTACGGCTTGCCTGACTGGGAGCACACCCTCTTCGGCAGCCGCGGAAGACTGTTCTAAGCGGGGTGCGGTAAGTTTGAGAAACGAGAGATCGAGGAGTGGCCGGTTTCTTCCCTTTAAGAGTTCAGCGTGGAATTGAGCCGTTAAATTTGACGAATTCTCAGAATCTTCAGAGTCTGCTAAGGCTGCATGGACTCGGTTTAACTCTTCGACCAATGATTCTGGATCAACCGTAATGGCGAAGGATTGGCTTGTGAGCGTGACAAGGGCTTGGCTCTCTTCAGAGGGCGTTCCACAGAGCAGAACCTCTCCTAAGACGAGACGTGTGGTCAGGTCAGTGGGCAAGCTCAGGCTGAAGGTGAAGGCAAGGGGAGGTGTGCCTGCGGATAGCACCTGGCGATCGCTGACCAAAACCTTCGAGCTTTGCGGATCTCGCAAGCAAACCTGAATTTCTTGCGCAACCGTCTTTTTGAGTTGACGACACTCATGTTCAGCATCCGGCTCAGAGTCATCCACTTCAAGTCGCCCGGAAAGCACAAGGGGTTGGCGATCGCGATTTACCACTAGCACGTCTTGGTCTAAGACAATTCGCAACGTGGACAGGTCGATTAAGCCCTGGGGATCAGTCGCGGCTTCAGGCTCTGGATTGGGTTCCGTATTTGATCGATCCGGATTGGCAACCGCTTCTTCTGCAGAAGATTCAGAAGAAGACGGCTCAGGAGTGGCTGATGCTGGAGTATTTGGGATGGCGGCCAAATTAAACTCGCGGAAGACTTCCTCAATTAACTGATGAGAAATTTCCTCAGCCATCTCCATTAACCGATCCATTGAAAGCCCAAGTGCTTGAGCGATTTCCACGTTTAGGGCAGCCAATTCCCTGGGTGTGGGTGCACTTTGATGGGATGCGGGAGAATCTGCGATCGCCCGATCGGGTGGGGTATGAGAGCACACTTCTTCAGTTTCCAGGGACGGCTGCTCAACGGACAGTTGCTCAGCGGACGGTTGCAGTGTATCCCAATCTTCACTGTCTTCAATTACACAGGCAGCAACCTGCAATCGAATGGAATGATGGAGTGTATCTCCCAATAAGTCTGACATGGGATCAGCCGATAAGCAGGATATTTCCCACAGTCCAGGCTGCAAGTGGGTGAACGGGATGACGACCATTAACCCACCCGCGCTGGTTCGGTTAGAGCGCTTTTGGATCCGCCGTTTGGGTGGATCCTCTTCAGTCGCTAAATGGCAGATGCGAATACTGATATCAGCGTTTGGCTGACCGGAATGGGCAACAACGCGATACCGCCCTTCCAAAATTTCAATATCAGTCGAATCCAGCGGCAGCCAGGAGCGATCGCCGTCTTTTTGCAGGAGAAACTTCCACTCTTCCATAATTGACCTCTGTAGATAACTCCGCTGGATCTACAGCTATTCGATAAGCCCTACATCTAGCGTTAGCAAACGGAAAAATCCCGTCTTGAACGCTTAAGGATACTAGATGCAGTGGAAAAGCGAAAGATCTTTATACAAACTTCAACTTTAAAGCACAACTTCGAGGATTCAGGCATAGCAGCATCAATGGGATCGCTTTTCTCAAGCCCTTCCGTGTTGAGGTTCTTAGTGTAGGTCAGCGATCGCAGCTTACCTGCACTCCTCAATATTTTGTGATACAAAATCTGGTACTTAGGAGCGAAGATTCAATGATGGAATTACCACTAAGACACAAAGGCACCAAGAAAGCTTGCGTTCTTGGTGGTTGATTTTGCAAGTTATTCGACTTCAGTTCCTTGATATCATGCCGAAGCAACGCCTTGACACACTCCTGGTTGACCTTAACCTTTGCGAAACGCGGCAGCAGGCGCAGCGGTTGATTCAAGCCGGGGAGGTGAGGGTGAATCAGCAGGTGGTCGATAAACCGGGAACAGAGGTGGAGGTGTCAGCGCCGATTCAGGTGCGACAGAAAGCGCCATATGTATCGCGGGGCGGGGAAAAACTGGCGAAGGCGATCGCGCAGTTCCACATTCCCATCACCGGACGTACTTGTCTGGATGGTGGAATTTCAACGGGTGGTTTCACAGACTGTTTGCTGCAGGCGGGCGCTGCCCATGTCTATGGAATTGATGTGGGTTACGGACAGGTTGCCTGGAGTTTGCGTCAGGATGCACGAGTAACGTTGCTGGAACGCACGAACTTGCGGCATTTGACGCCAGAAGAGCTATACAAGGGCGATCGCCGCTGGGCTGATTTAGGAGTTGCGGATGTGTCCTTCATCTCCCTGACTAAAGTGCTGCCTGCTCTCTGGACGCTGCTGCAGCCTCCCCGTGAGATCGTGTTGCTGGTCAAGCCGCAGTTTGAAGTGGGACAAACTCGTGTGGGCAAAAACGGGGTAGTGCGTGACTCACAGGATCAGGCAGAGGCCATTTTGCAGGTTCTGCAGGCGGCTCAAGCGCTGGGGTGGGAGTATCAGGGAGTTACCTGGTCGCCGTTGTTGGGTCCGGCTGGGAACATTGAGTACTTGCTCTGGCTTAAAGATCAAGCATCTGCAGCTAATCCGGAAGCGAATGGGGTTGGCGCTGAAGCGTTGAGCTATTCTTCTCCCCAAAATCCATCTCCGGATCTGAGTTGGTTTAAACAAATTACCCAAGCTGCACAGCAAGAATTGATTAGTGTAGGTTAGCGGCTCAAATCAGCGCTGGCAGTGAACTTGAACTCAGCACGAGCGGCTCAACCATCCGCTGCATTTGAATTGTTAGACGGCGCTCTTGGGCGATCGCCCCAACCTCTCCCTCCCACAACCACCACCATTGTACTCAACCTTTCGCTAAAGACAGAAAATGTTTTGAGGCGCTGAACATTGGTGCAAAACCTCAAAAAACTACCCCTTTGGCTTGGGGGCGATCGCACTCCCACCATTCCCCTCCAAACCACGGTTCGGAAAGCAAAAACTCAATGGCGATCGCCCCCAGACACCTTTTGAGACGCTGAACTCTCACCGATATCGCTATTAAACTACACCTCTCACTGGTATCGATAATACTCTGGGACTTGTCACGTTGGGTGTCAACTTTGATGTGCTCAACCTCTCGGTTTGGGGGGCAATCGCACCCCCACCGATACCGCTGAAACACCAGGGTCTTCAGCCTCTCAACCACTGAGTAACCCCGTTGCAAAAGCAGGCTAACGTTCCTGGTCAGCGGCTGTAAGTAACCTTCGCAACACAGATAAAATCTCCCTGTCAGTCCGCTCCAGCAGGATTGTTAGACCTTGCGGCAACTTGGGAAAAGACCTCAGGTTAGAGCAACCCAAGTTTCCGCAGTGCATCCTCGGCAGCACGTTTCTCAGCTTTTTTTGTACTACTATCCTTACCACTACCATATTCGCTTCCAGCGACATAAACCACGGATGTAAATTCTGGGTTGTTGTCGGTTCCACCTGAACGAATAGTCTTGTACTCAGGAGGCTTACGACTAGGATTGCCAGCAAATTCACCATCTAAAACAACTTGTTGTAACCAACCTTTCACGTCATCTTTAATATTAGGGATGGAGTCTTCAGTAGTAGGCAGATCATTAACGACCTCCTCGAAAAAAGGATCAATCAAGTCACGTACTGCTTCAACACCAGAATCAAGGTAATAAGCACCAACAACCGCTTCAAACACATTACTGAGCAACGAAGACTTGCTACGCCCTCCGCTAATATCCTCGCCCTTTCCAAGCCGCATCCATTTCCCAAAATCTAACTCAGCAGCAAACTTCGCCAACTGAGGTGTATCAACTAAATTTGAGCGCAGGATTGTCATTTTGCCCTCTCTCAAATCTGGATTACGTTTATATAGAAAATCACCGCTTAGAAATGTGAGTAGGGCATCTCCAATAAACTCTAACTGCTCATTATCCTCACCTGTATTGGGATTTTCGTATTTGTAAGAAGTGTGTGTTAGAGCTTGATTCAGCAGATAAGCATTTTGAAATGGAATGCGCTTCAATAGCTCATCAAGTCTCTGTCTGATACGAGATTCTTCAGCAGGTGAAACGGGTATAGGTCGTACTTCATGCCTTACTTGCTCTTGAGTTAAGAGACGGAGGACATCTTGTCGTTGCTTCTCCACGTCCGCTACTTGGGGTGACGACATGGACTTGAGCAACCGGAGCACACTATCTACTGCTCGGTAAGTGTCGTCGGTCGAAAATGTAGATTGGTGCGCCCATTGGTTTCGGACTTCAAGTAACTCATTGACAAGCGCGCGATCGGGTTGACTCAAACTCCCCTTAAACACCTTATCCCACTCTCTATTAACTACTGTCAACAGTGCAGATACGTCTTCGCGGATGATGTCATCTACCTGCTGTTTAGATTTCTGATGATCCCGCAAATGGGAGGCAGCTTTTGTCATCCAAGTGCTGCCATGCACTGCCTGCATCTTTTGCTCAGTGTAGAAATATAGACCTTGCCGTAGAGAATCTAAAGCTTTTCCGATCCTCTCCCGATTACTGACTCCCATCGATAGTTCTCCAAACTGGTTTTTAACCAACTTCACAGGTTACAACTACGATTCCCGGAATAGAGCGAGGTCTAACAACCCTAATCACCATCTTGTACGAGTTCCTGGAATCGATAATCATGGCGGATGCGGTTGAAGTTGGGGTCGGTTTTGGCCATCAACTGGCAGAGGTAAGGGCTGTAGCTGATCGCCTGCTTCAAATACTCAATGGCGCGATCGGCATTATTTTGTAGCGCGTAACAGCAGGCTTTGCCGTACCAGGCATTGGCGTTGGTGGGTTTGATCTGGAGTGATGTATCAAAACTGGTTAGCGATTCCTTAAACCGATCGAGCTTTGCCAGCACCATGCCTTGATAATTCCAGGCATAGTCGCAGTCGGGTTTGATCTTGAGGACATTTTTGAGATTGGAGAGGGATTCGATGTAGCGACCGAGACACCCTAATGCAACGGCTCGGTTATACCAGGCTTTGTAGCTGTCCGGTTTTAGTTCCAACACGCGGTCAAAGCTGGCGATCGCATCCTTGTAGCGACATAATCCCATCAGCGCCTTGCCATAGTTTTGCCAGGCCCGATAGTCGCCTGGTTGTAGCTTCAATGCTCGATCAAAGTTGGCAAGGGCTTCCTCATAGCGAGTTAGCTTTGCCAGGGCAATCCCTCTTCCTTGCCAGGCTGGAGCGAAGGCGGGCTGAATTTTGATGGACTGGTTGAAACTGCTGATGGCTTCTTCATATCGACCTAGTCCTTCAAGAGCATATCCTCGACCACTCCAGACTTTGTAATCATTTTGTTGGGTTAACAGAATGGCATCATATTTGGTAACTGCCCGTTCGTAGTGACCGTGTTCATGCAGGACATGCCCATGACTGTGGAAAATTTGCAAGTCTTCGCTGTTCATAGGAACCCTGAGAAGGATGGCACTGAATCATCGACCGTTTGCAATGCATCCGCCTTTGCAATATCAAGTCGTTCTAGAATTATGCCAAAAGCAATCTCACACCCTAATGAACGGTTGATGAGATGACTTTACAAGTGATGCCCCCGAACCTGCGATCGCACGCTCAACGCCCGTTAATGAGAGCCATAAATCGCTCATCCTCACGCAACCCGTCGAAGTCTGAGTTTGTCTTGGCAATGTCTCGATACTCGTGAGGATTTAATTCTACCGCACGCTGCAAGCTCTCAAACGCGAGGTCATAGTTACCCTGCAGGGCATAGCAACAGGCTTGATTGTAGAAGGTGTTGGGATTATCAGGGTGTAGTTTTAAGGCTCGGTCGTAGCTCGCGATCGCTGCCTCCAACTGTCTCAGGTGGTACAACGCATTTCCACGATTAGTCCAGGCGTCCTCGAAGTCGGGTTTGAATTCCAACACTTTGTCGTAGCTGGCGACGACGCGTTCCAGTTTGCCAAGCTGCTTCAGCGCCAACGCTCGGTTGTACCACGCCCAGTAGTAATCGGGCTTGAACTCAATGGCGCGGTCATAGCTGTTGATCGCTGCTTCGTAGTGGCCCAGGTTGCGGAGTGCAATGCCCCGGTTGTACCATGCCCAGCAGTAGTCGGGTTTGAACTTAATGGCCTGGTCGTAACTGACGATCGCGTCCTGATAGCGCTTCAGGTCATCTAGAGCACTGCCCCGATTGTTCCAGGCTTCCGAAAATCCTGGCTCATACTCCAACGCTTGATTGTAGCTGGCGATCGCAGACTCAAAGTGCCCAATTCGGTAGAGCGCGTTTCCCCGGTTGTACCAGGCATCTGGATAATCTGGCTGAAGATCCAGAACATAGTCATAGCTGGCGATCGCGGCATTGTAGTCCTGCTGCTTCGTGAGATATAACCCCTTCTGAAAGAGGAAAACGATTTCGATGTCGCGAACGTCTGCCATAGTCTTTGATCCGTTGCCTGCCGGAGAACGAGTAAGATGTGAGATGCTGCGTTTAAGATGCCCAGGGTAAGGGGAGGACGAACAGAAAATCACAAGATTTGTTCACTCAGAAGAACTTCAGTTGCCCAAACTTCATTCAACACTACTGTGGTTGCTTTGTTGTGATTTATCCTCTTCGAGCACGAGGACAGGCAATACTCTCTGACTGAGAGCCAGGTTGCGGCGGCTAATGGCTTCTGGAAAGTCGGGATTGATTTGCAGGGCTTTGTCATAGCTAGCAATGGCTGATTCGTAGTCACCAGTATGACTCAGGGTAATGCCACGGCTATACCAGGCGCGGTACAAGTCTGGATTGATTTGCAAGGCTTTGTCATAGCTAGCAATAGCGGCTCCGTTGTCTCCCAGATGCCCCAGCGCAACGCCCCGACCGTACCAAGCTTCACACAGATCCGGCTGATACCGCACTGCCTTATCGTAGCTAGCGATGGCTTCGGCATACATGCCCAGCTTGCGGAGTGCAGAACCGCGACTATGCCATGCTTTAGCAAACGCTGGATCAAGCGCGATCGCCTGATCATACTGAGCGATCGCTTCCTCGTAGCGGCCTGACTTATGCAGGGCACTTCCCCAGTTGTACTGGGCTTCCTGAAAATCTGGTTTCAACTCCAAAGCTTGGCGGTAGCTGTCAATCGCTTCGTCATATTGCCCCAATGCATCGAGTGCGTTCCCCTGGCTATACCACACCTCATAGAGATCAGGGTTGAGTTCCAGGGCGTTGGTATAGCTGGCGATCGCATCCTCGTAGCGACCGAGCTTGTGCAACACAATTCCGTGGTTGTACCAAACTCCATGCCAGTCCGATTTAATCAATAGCACACGGCTATAGCTTTCCAGTGCGTCCGGGTAGCGCCTGAGCCGGTAGAAAATATTGGCTCGGTTGTACCAGGCATGAGAGTAATGGGGCCTGAACTCAATCGCTTTGTCGTAACTGGCGATCGCTCCTCAAACCGACCTAATTTGCCCAGCATAATTCCCCGGTTGTACCACGACTTGGAATAGTCTGGCTCTAACTCCAACGCCTTCTCGTAGCTCTTCAAGGCAGCTTCATAGCAGCCTGATTTGTCTAATGCGTTGCCCCGGTTGTGCCAGGCCTGGTGAAAGGCAGGTCGCAACTTGATCGCCTTGTCGTAGCTGACAATCGCGGCTTCGTAACTCCCCACATTAAACAAAGCCATGCCTTGATTGTTCAAGGCTTCAGGATAGTCTGGTTTCAAATCAATTGCCCGGTTAAAACTGGTTACCGCTTCTGCATAACGACCCAACTCATATAGCGCAATTCCTTTTGAGTACCAGGGCTCGTGCCAATATGAATAAATCTGAAGAGAACGATCGAAGCTGATAATAGCGTCTTCATAAGCGCCAGCTTGACTAAGCTGCAATCCCTGCTGAAGAAAAAGTTTTGCTTCCGAGCTTGGATTTCGGGGCATAGCACTCAAGCTGCTTAACACAAACCATCTACCAGAGTACTACCAGGTTTACCGAATTGACTGTGATATTCCTGTCAAAGTCAAGTGGCTATCGTGAACTAAACCTTATCCACGTTCAGACCTGGAGTTTTTCTGAAGGGAAAGCTACAGATTCCCGGCTGAACGTGGTTTATGCACACTACTTAAGAGTTGGAGTAAAGCTGAGATAGACTGTAAAGAGATATATACTTCTCTAAATGATAGTTGGAGAATCCTGAAACATTTCCATAAAAAAAACAAATAATTTAAGCAAATGTTATTAGTAGAAAAAGTTTGTATTGGGGTAAATCTCGACCGTACAGTTGAGAGCGATCGCGTTATGGAGTTCCTGCTTTGGAATGGTTGCCATAACTTCAGGCGAACGCTCAAAATTCGAGTTTGAATGTCAAATAATGTCAAATTTGAATGTTAAACGTATCATGGCAAGACTCAATCTTAGGATGGTGTTGCTTCTACTTCCATAGAGCTAGCCTATGCAATGGCTCGAAATCGCTGTAAGCCTCCACACACACCTCCACTCAGCAGCCGAACAAGAGACAACACGTAAATGGTTAATCAAAGGGCAGATCGATCGCAGCGTCTAGCCTGGTTAGAAGGAATTCGGATTTTTGCGGTGGCAATGCTACTGCTTTATCACGCTCAGTTGCGGTTTACAGGCTATGCTTACACCCCGCAACCCACTGGCTTGGAAGATAACTTGCGTCAGCTATTTGCGGCAACAGAGGAACTACCTTTACGGGGAGTGCTGACCCAACTGCTCAGCTTACCCAGTTGGTTTGGGTTTCAGTTTATTGATGTGTTTGTTCTAATCAGCGGCTTCAGTCTAGTGTTGTCACTGAAGGGCAAGCTACTACAGGTTGGCAGCTTCCTGCAGCAACGATTTTTGCGACTTCTCTGGCCGTTTTGGACGATCGCGTGGCTATCCTATCCGGTGTTGTGGGCGATTGCGGTTGCCACTGGCACCAATCAACCCAACCCTTGGTACATGTTCGTCGGCATCAGCTTTCCACTGGTATACGACTCCAATGGGCAGCTTTTGATTGGCACGAGTGGTCCCTGGTGGTTGATGTCTCTTATCCTCAGCTTTGCTGTCCTATTCCCCTTTTTGTGGATGTTAATGCGGCGCTGGGGAGCCATGAACCTGCTCGTGGTCAGCGTGCTACTAACCGTTACCTACCGAACGCTAGCCGTCTACGTGTTTGGTGGACATCCGACCTATGTGGTTTGGGATAGTCCCGCGGGTTGGCATCCGTTTGCCCTGTTCTTACCCAAGTTCAGCACGTTTGTGATTGGAATGGCGGTTGGGCAAGCCTACCTGCGACATCAGGGTCCCATCTATTGGGATACTCAGCGGGTTTTAACGGTCGGAATTCCAGCCTATGTCAGTGGCTTTATCTGCCAGTTTTACCTGTGGGGTTGGATTTGGGCAGACCTGCTGTTGCCTGTCGGTTTATGTCTGTGCCTGATGGTTGTCTTTCGGGCATTAGCCAGCCTGTCCTGGGTCGCATCGCTCTTACTGGCGATTGGGGGTCATAGCTACAGCTATTTTCTGCTGCATGGGTTGGTTACGGATCGAACCCTGGAATTGTTTGTTCAGGGAAGTTCAAGGCGATATGACTTGTCGCTGCCGCTGATCCTGGTCGGAACACTGATTTTGGCGATCTTGGTTGACTACACCGGTCCGTTAATTCGACGAATTGTGTTGGGACTGCTGCGAGATGTCGATTACGTGTTGTCTATTGCACCAACGCTGCATCGCCGAGTTTGGGATCCACAGGTGGGTGATCAGGTGTGCTATCAGGGTGAGGCAGGTTGGACCGTGCTGAAAGTTGAAAAGTTGTTGGATGAGCAGGAGTTCTTCGTTTACCAGGTGAGTGATGGACAGCGATCGCTCTGGGTGAATGAAGATGACCTGGAACCTGCCGGAAAGCGCTCTCGCTGAGTGGAAGCCTATCTCAATGGTGTGGTCCCAAAACCGGCACTCCAGGTTGCCGATTGCCAGGACTCGACAGTTTACCCTAACCCTAAAAACGATTGGAGGAGTGCTGAAGTGAGGAAGTGGTCAGTCGATCTGCATAAGCTGATTTATACCCATATTTTGATGATTGGAGTTCCCACCCTGTTCTACTACTGCCTGCGCCTGGGAGGGCTGACCCTGGTCAATGTTCACATTGCGATCGCCACCTTTTTTTTGATCAGTTCCCTGATGATCATCCTGGAGGCAACCAATGCCCTGTTTCGTCGGTTTGCCACCAAAAGTGAAAAACCGGCTACTGACAGACTTGATCAGCTAATGCGCTCCGTTAAATCAGCGTTGCGGGTCAGTGGCTATCGACGCCCCATTCCTGCTAATCCGGTGCCCCGCTGCTCGTTCTTGATTGCGGCATACCTTCCCAACGAGCAAGGCATTATCCTGGAAACGATTCACCATATCCTGTCCACGGTGCATCGTCCAGCCGCTGGATTAGAGATCATCCTGGCATACAACACACCCGTTGACTTACCCATTGAAGACGATCTGCGGCTACTGACTCAGACTCACCCAGAACTCCGTCTATTGCGAGTCGATGGCAGCCACTCCAAAGCCGAGAACCTTAATGCCGCTCTCGACCTCGTCACCGGAGAGATAACCTGTATTCTCGACGCCGACCACCATCCAGCACCCGATTGTTTTATCCGAGCGTGGCGCTGGTTGGAACGGAGCTACGACGTGGTTCAAGGGCGAAACGTGATTCGCAACCATGACCATAACCTGTTAACCCAAGTGATCGCCGTAGAGTTTGAGTCCCTCTACGGCGTTAGTCATCCTGCCAAATCATTTCTGACCGATTCCACCATTTTCGGGGGTTCCAATGGCTACTGGCGCACCTCTGTCTTAAAGCAAATCCGGTTCAATCCAATCATGCTGACGGAAGACATTGACGCCACGATGCGTACCTTGTTAAGTGGGTTCCGCATTCTTCACGATCGCAGCATCATTGCCACTGAACTTGCCCCAATTGGCTTCAACTCCTTCTGGTTTCAGCGCAAACGTTGGGCGCAGGGTTGGCTAGAAGTCAGCTTCAAATACCAGCGACGGGTTTGGAGGTCCAAACGCTTTACAGTTTGGCAAAAAAATTTACTGGACTTACTTGCTTTACTACTGCGTTGTCTACTCCCTATTTGCGCTCCAGATTTTGCCCCTGATCCTGAGTCTTTTCTTGTATCACGGATCGCTGCCGCCTTCAGATAACGCCTACCTCTGGATCAGCACCGTGATTACCTTCTTCAGCGGAATTTACCAAACAGCCGTCACGATGCGAGTTGCATCGATTCGCTATCCCACCTTCTATTTCGCCCAGCACGCGGTTCTAATTTTTCTGTATACGACTCTAAAAAATATGATTTCGATCGTGGGGCTTTACGATCACTTGCATGGACATAATCACTGGGTGGTTACACCGCGTGGAAAGCAAGCAGTCCCTATGCTGCCAACTGGCAAGGGTCCGATTTTGGCTCCTGTGCAGCGGGGATGATCGGGGAATTACGAATGACGAATTGCGAATTACGAATTACGAACGGTTCAGCTAATTCGCAATTCGCACTTCCCACTTTGCACTTCCCACTTCCTACACAGGAATCGCCTGCACCCAATCCCGATATTTCTCGTCTCGGTTTTCGGTGATGGCGGTGAGTTTCTCGCGCAGTAGGGTAGTGATGGGGCGATGGTTTGGCATCTCGTAGGTTTCGATGCGCTTGACTGGCGCAACTTTGGCAGCGGTGCCGCAGAGGAAGACTTCGTCGGCAATCAGTAACTCTGAACGGTCTACGGGACGCTCTTGAACCTGGATGCCTGAGTCTCTGGCAATGGTCAACACACTATCGCGGGTAATCCCTTCCAAAATGTCTTGTTCAGGTCCGGGCGTAATCAGGAGGTTGTTTCTAACAATAAAAATATTCATCCCAGAGGCTTCGCAGACCTTGCCCTGGGTGTTCATCAAGATCGCTTCGTCAAACCCAGACTCGATCGCCTCCGTTTTGGCCAGCGAGGAGGTGATGTAGGCGGCGCTGATTTTGCCGCGCAGTGGCAGGCTGCGGTCTTCTTGGCGATACCAGGAACTCATGCGGCAGGAGACGCCTGCGGGTGGCAAGTAATCTGCCATCTCCAGTCCGTAAATCAAAAAGTCTTTTTCAATATTGTGCAAGCGAGGAGACACACCCAAGCCAGAGTTGTAAACAAACGGTCGGATATAAAACGAAGTGCTCGGTTTATTTTTTTGCACAAAGTCGATGATGATTTGCTGAATTTTGCTGGCGGGCAGGTCGTACAGCAGCAGTTTGGCACTGGTGCTCAGGCGTTGACAGTGGCGATCGAGCCGGAAGAGCAGAATCTGACCCGGATGTTCAGGATCTGGGATGCCGCGCATGCCACCAAAGGCTCCAGTTCCATAGTGCAGCGCATGAGTGGCAACAGAAATTTTGGCGTCTTCAAAGGGCAGAAAGCGGTTTTGCAGGTAGGCAATCGGCAGAAAGTTTTCCATAGGGCAGACAGGATTGGTTAAGTGTGAGATAGCGATCGCTTTATCTCGTAAACCACAGGTTAACATTGCTGTTCACGTGTCTAACATGCGTTGAGGTGCTTGTGAAGCGCTCTATAGGAATTTTGGCTGAAGGTTGGTTACTAACAACGACTCACTTCATGAACTACCCTAACGCTTAATGTTGCTGAAATGTTTGCTCAGTTTGCCCCGCTGTTTTCACGCTAGCAACATTGGATTTGAACCTCGATGTTAAGTTATACATTGCCCATCAGGAAACCCAAGTTGCCAGGTTGTTGACGCTTAGAAATACCTATGCGAAGGGAGCTGGTACTCAAAGTGAGTATAGATGCAAATCAGCGAATAGATCATCTTTATAGAGAGTACGCGCGCCTCAGTGAAAAAGCTGAAGAGCATATTAAAAGTATGTATGATGACTTCAAGCTTCTTGGAGCATTAGGTGCAGCGATCGTGGTTTGGAAGCCTATTTCTGATGTGATTGCTTCTACAAATTCTAAAGTTGACTCTAGTACTATCCTCTTTTTGGGTTTTCTGAGCTTCCTAATCATTTCTGGGATGATTGCTCTTTTAAATCTAATTAAACAATCTTATGCATGGTATTTTGTTTACAATCTTCAGGCATATGAAATAGAGATTAAAAAGGAATTGGATGAAGCCGAGAACTCGCAGATTTTTAACTTCAATTTAGGAAAGAAAGAAGAGAAATTTATTGCATCAAGTTATCGAGAGCCTTATAGATTTTTCTTAATAGCTGGCGAGGTCGGAATTACGTTCATTCCCTTCCTGGTTCTATGCCATTCGAGTATTTTGTATGCAGTGATTTATCTCTCCCTATCATTATCTGGCTTCCTAATCTTCTTAAGAATGTTTCAAAGGATGATGAAGCGCTATTTCAATAAGAATTATCTTTGATATTGGCATCTGGGCACTGGTTCCGTTGAGTGGGATAAATCCTTGAAACGCCGCCAGAGCAACCGTTACACGGAATAAGGTCGAAAAATGTCTGAAATTCTTGTATATCAGGCATTTTGAGCTATTCATC
>JAAUSG010000096.1 GCA_012034055.1 Leptolyngbyaceae cyanobacterium RU_5_1
GGAGGGAGGAGGGAGGACGGAGGAGGGAGGAAATCCAAGGCAGCTCACGAATGACCAATGACCAATGACCCACTAAAGCGATCGCAGCAACTGTTTGATTTTGCTCTTCTGTTGTTGGTGAAGTGCTGTTGGAAAGGTTAGTTCCATGGCCATGCGATCGCTGGCAGTAGTTAGTAAATGGATGTTTTGCACCTGAGCAACCAGACTGGTGGGGTCTGAATTATCCGAGCCTTGTCCGATCAGTAATCCAATCGTTGGCTGAGTTGTTTGCATCAATTCTAAATTGGCGATTTCGCTGGTATCCAATTCCAGTCGCAACTCTTGCGTACTGATTTCGGTCAGAGTTGCTGTGTAGGAATTCCCTTCCCAGCCTTCCCAGTACAGTTGGGCGATCGCTTGCACCTGTTTGCGCACCGGCATACCGCTCTCAGGACGAAACTCCTGAAACACCCGCTTAATACTGCTTGCAATGAACTGGAAAGACGAGATTGGGTTGTCAGCCCCGGATCGATTCTGCGAGTACCATTCTCTGACATCAGAGTATATAACCAGAATTAAATCATCCAATTGGGTGCGGCTAGGGTTCACAAACTGTACTGCGAATGACGCTTTTAGCTTACTGGTCGCGGTTGCCCGAACAACCTGTGCGTCCAATAAAACCCGGGCATCATAGTCACCCATCAACTCCACCCGTACTTCATCGGGAATATTCGGCCATTCGTCCAGCAAAATTCGTGCTCCGGTCTCACTCACATCGGCGGTTACTCCCGTCCAACTTTGATTGTCGCTATGAATAATGGCAGTCAGTTTGCGAGGCAGGCGATGGGCCCGTCGTAGTTGAGGTTGTTCAAAGGCAACCAGACAGGCTGCCAGCAGCAGAAAAAGATTAAACACACTCCATAGCGCATTAATCAGAGCTGCCTGCGTATCTTGTGGGCTGATTAGCAACCAGAAGGGGACGGCAATCAAGGACGCCGTGGTAATGGCTGCCAGAACTACCAGGTAACGAACGCTCTCCAGATCAAAGCTGCGCTCTGTCACCTGGAGTCCCTTGTCAGTGACGTTAAACTTGCCTAGTTTGGGATTAATCAATGCCAGCATGGTCACAATTCCAGCCTGGAATGACATCGCAAACTCGTAGATTTCATTCCAGAACGAGAACCGGACGTGTTTGTAGGGAATGTGATTCGTCTGCATGGAGAGGATGATGTGGGGCAAGGCATAGAAGAGCGTTTCTAGCCCTAATCCCTTAACTGAGTTGATACCCAGCAACAAGTACAGCACGGGGGCAACTACATACATCAAACGCGGAAAGCCAAAGAAAAAGTGCGATGTCGCACTGAAATAGCAAATTCGCTGGGAGAGCCTCAGCTTTAGTTTGCGGTTGAAGAGGGGATTTTCGAGGCGAAGGATCTGCGCCATTCCACGCGCCCAACGAACTTGCTGCCCGACATAGGCAGAAAACTTCTCTGGAGCCAGTCCAGCGACCATGATCTTGTCGTAGTAAATCGTTTCGTAGCCCAGAGAGTGGAGCCGCAAGGAGGTATGGCAATCTTCCGTGACTGTTTCGGTGGCAATTCCACCAATTTGCCGCACATAGTCGCGTCGAATCACGGCGGCTGAACCACAGAAGAAGGCAGAGTTCCAGGTGTCGTTGCCTTTTTGGAGGATCTTGTAGAACAGCTCATTACCAACGGGTACTTGTCCCTGAGTCAGCAGATTGCGCTCAAATGGGTCGGGATTGTAGAACCAGTGGGGCGTTTGCACGAGGGCAACGTTGGGGTTGTAGAAGAAACCGATCGTTTCTGTGAGGAAACAACGGGCTGGAATATGATCGCAATCGAGAATCAGGACTAAATCTCCATGCGTCTTTTCCAGGGCAGTGTTGATATTTCCGGCCTTGGCGTGATCGTTATTGTCGCGGGTTAAGAGGGTACAGTCCAGTTCTTCGCATATCTCACGGAGCTGCTCTCGTCGCTCTAAATCTTTACGCCCATCATCCAGAATGTAAACCTGTTTTTTGCCAGCAGGGTAATCGATCGCCATTGCTGCCAGAGCTGTTTTACGAACGATCTCGACATCTTCGTTATAGGTTGGAATGTAAACATCAACGTTGAACCATTCGTCTTCTGGAACGATATTTGAGATGTCAACAGATTTGCGATCGCTAATCTTAAGCGTTTGAAAATAGGCCAGAAATAGCGTAGCGATCGCATACAACTCGGCTGAATACAGCAAGATGCAAAAGAATGTATTTAACCAACCCTCAAAGTTCAATGTGTAAACCGTTCGGTAATACCAGTAGCGCAACGTTGTCAACAAACTCAGCATGATCATCAACAAGTGCAATTGCTCAGTTTTGTTGCGGTTCGTTTGGTATTCCTCTAGCTGCAATATCATCAATCCCAAGATAATCAGTACAGCAGCTACAGTCCCCTGCTGCAAGATTGTAGGACGTTTTGTAATCAGTGGAATAGCCAACCAAATTAGCGCTGCAATTAAAATTTGATACTGGCGTCGGCCCATCCAATGCAAGATCTCATCAAAGGCTTGTGGAATGAGATCGACCAGCCATTTCGTCAACTGACGCCGTCGTAGACCAGACAGCTTGATTGAAAAAAGACTATACCAGGGGGGTGAAGATGACTGAGCCATGAGCAGGGGGTGGGAGGTAGGGGGAAGTGCGAAGTGCAGATGGTTGTAGTTGATGAGTAGTGGATAGTGAATGGTTAGCTAGACAGATTCATCATTCGTCATTCGCCATTCGCCATTCCTAGAGCTTATGAGGTGGACGTGTGAATCGCTTGATGTAGGACTGAAGAACTCCGTAGAGGATCAGTGCAATCACAACGGTGCCGGGAACAAGTACTAGCCAACTGTCGCTTAAGGACTGTAGCAGTCGGTCTTGCCAATGCATCTCGCTCAATTCACGTTTTTGTTGGGCACGCTGCAAGAACTCCAGGGTGTAAGCGTTGGGGTCGTAGGGGTTGGGGTTGGGGTCAACGGCGCTAATCAGGGCGGTGTCTTCGCGCAGTTGGAAGAACAGTGAATCTTGATTCAACAAGTCGCGCACCTGATCGAGTCCGGTATCGGATTGTCCACTCAGGATGAGCAGGACGCGATCGCGGTTCCAGGGAGAGACGATTTCCTTGACAACCCCCTCAGCATCGGGCAGGGTTCGTACACGGCTGTCATCGCGTTGTCGCTCAAACAATTTGTCGAGGGTAAAGCCTTCTGACTTGAATGCTTGGGGCAGGGGAAACTTGTCACGGGTGCCAATCGCAACCAGATGACGCTGATCGCGGTCTTGGGGGATGAACTTATTGGCTCGGTAAACATTGAGTTTGACCGATTCAGATTGACTTAACCGTCCCAGTCGTTCAGCAAATTCCATCAGCAATAGCAGATCGGTTTTTGTGGGCGACTTCGGAACGACGATCGCGGTTCTGGATAAATCTTGCGGAGCCGTAAACGGATATCCCGTTTGCAGCAGCTTCAAATCGGGAACTCGCACCACATTCTCGCGCTTTAGTTGAAAACTCGTGTCCGTGTGTACAGTCCCCCAGAGTTGCTGATCTACAGGGCGATTACAGGACTGGCGTTCGCGCGGGTCCATTTGAAAGCGCACCTGGATTTTGGAGTTGGGTCTGATTTTGTCTTCGGGCAGGTCAACTCTCAGGGTTTCCTGCTTCCCGCCCGTGGTGGAATCGAGTTTTTTGCCCGCCACTGGCAATCCATCTAGCTGCACTTCCAGCAGCGAGGTGAGCGGGTTGAGTTGTGGGCCGTAACTGTAACGTAGGTTGAGGGTATTGCCGTGCTGGAACTTGTCATCGGGAAGGGCGTGGAAGTTGAATTCAATCACGGGTGCATCGGAGCCACGCACAGTGATGTCTTCGTAGGGCTTGTTGTCATAAGTGGTCAGGTTTTTGAGCTGAAAGGAGTCTTTGACGGGGACGTAACCCGGCCATTCCCGCAACGGCGGAGACGGGACATCAGACAACTGCTTGACGATTACAACCTGCCCGGTGCCAATCTGGCGATCGCGGGATTGCAGCAAAAATTGCACGGCCTTTTCGACCCCTTTGGGGCCATTGCCGGTTGCAATTAGCACAGGCGTCTCTTCATCTGGCGTTGTTGCCAGCATCAGCACGCCCACATCGGGCGGCAACACCTTGTCTTGCTCATCGTGTAACTGGTTGTCTTTCAGCGACACGGGCAAATTCAGTGCGTCCAGACCAGGTTGAGATTTTGGGGTGCCAATAATAATCAACTGCTCCGTTGGCTGCACGTCATCCACGGACTTCACCAACCGCGTATCCATTGGACGAAACTGGGCAAACCGTCCCAGAGCGGTTTGAAAGCGAGTGGCGCTGGTCAGCCAGGGTTCATCCACAGTCTTGGGCAGCAGATAGGCAATTTGGTTTGGTTCCAGGCTGAGATTGTCAAAAATTGGGTATGGATAGCTACTGAAGTTAAGCGCGATCGGTTTGGGTTGAAAGTCAAACACCAGCTTGGAATCTGGCATGATCTCCGTCCACAGCGACGGATCAAACGGGTCTTGGGTGCAGGTGGGTGAGTTGTTCTGCAGCGCCGCAATCACGACCTCGTTGTAGTCCTGAATCAGCTTCTTGGGCACCTCAAAGACGGCGTTTCCAATCTGCCCTTGCTTTTGTTGAGTGGGATACTGCCAACACTAGCACCGTTCACCAGCACAGTCAGGTTTGAGCGGGTCGCGTACAGCGCTGGAGAGTGGCGATAGCGCAGCGATACTTTAACCTTTTCAGTTTCCCAATTGCGGGGACGGGTAAACCGCAGGCGCGACTCATCGTAGATACTACTGAGCTGTAGTTGATTGCCAACAATCGGACTGCGGTTGAACTCCAAGACATATTGCCCCTCCGGCAAAGCCTTTACAGAGCGCTCCTTGGGAATTGCAGCCTTCTCGGATGGCGGGGATTCGGGGTCAGGTTCGGTTTCGCTGGGAGCCGCATCCTGGCGGTAAGTTGGCACATTACTTTGAGCAGTTACTGGAACAGAATTTCCACTGACAAACAGGCTACAACTTAACAGCAACAGCAGAGTACGCTGTAATACACTGGGCAAAGAGACAGAGGGGGAGTGAATGCGAGCAACAGAATGGAAACGACGCGGCATAGGGGTAGCACCTTATGAGGAGAGAGTAGAGCAATTCAAAATTTTTAATTTTTAATTTTTAATTTTGAATTAGACAGGAGTTGAGTAGGTGGAGTAGACGGAAGCAATGCGAACCAGGCCAGGTTTTGGCTGTAGTAGGCGGAGTCGTTATCCCAAAATCCATTTCGGTATTGCGGCATCAGTTTGCGCTGGTAAATTTGGCGGGCGATCGCGGGGTCGGTGACCTGAAATGCGAGGTACAACATGGCGTACTGCGAAGTCGCTTCGTATTTCACCAATGGCTTACCCTGCAAATCAATTCGAGCGGAGATGGGTTGCTGTTTTTGCCAAAGTTGTTTCAGGTAAGCGGTGTGTTGACGTAAGTAGGCGTCTGCTTGCGGATCGCGGAACCAGTTGGCGTCCAGCGCAATTCGCCACCAGACCCGAAAGGCGTCGTAGCTGTAAACACTTTGCAGCGAGTCGATGGAGATGGGAGAGAAGATGCCAGTTTGCGGATTGAGCGCAATCCAGTCACTGGGTAGCCCAACTTTGGAGAGGGATGCCGAGCGGTTGAGCACCTGATAGCTACTGTTGACCAAACTCATCCAATCGTGGCTGGGGTCAACCTGGGCAAATAGCCGAAACGCATAAGGTGCGAAGTAGGAGGGATTCAGAATCATGCGATCGGGCTGATTCCAAAATGCCTGGGTGGGTCCCGGCAACAAATAGCGCTGGTTGCCAACCTGTCCTGTGGAATGGTTCCAGATGTCGTTCAATTTGGCCCGGGCAAAGGGAAGATAGGCAGGGCAATTCCAGCGCCGAGCGGCCAAAATCAGGGCAAACGCGACATCCACATCCGCATCGCTGGCAAAGTTTTGATCCAGGATTTTCCAGCCCTGTCCAGAGTTACCCCACTTCCAGGCCCAGAGTTGGTCAATTTGCTTGCCAGATTCGTCTTTGCGCACCAGATTGGTTTCTGCCCAGGTGAGGGCGCGGGTAAACGTATCCCGGTCGTTAATCAGCACAGCACGGAGTATGGCATAGGCTTGTCCTTCAGACGTGGAGCGATCGCCCTGTTCCCGGTCAATCACCCGTCCGTCGCCCTGGATAAACCGTTGGCGATAGGCAACCCAACTTTGCTGAAGCTGTTGCGCATTGGCAGACGGCTGAGACAGTTTTAATTCCGATGCTCTCTTGTCTGAACTGGAGGGTTCTGGACAGTTTGGGATTTGTCCCATTGATGGCACAAAAAAACAACCCGCCAGATTTAACAACGAACCCACCACTCCAATCAGCAAGGAACGAAGCAGCAGCGATCGCCACACGGTTAGAGAGGAGAGAAGGTTCAACAACATAAGGTGGAGGAGGGAGGAGGGAGGACGGAGGACGGAGGACGGAGGACGGAGGACGGAGGATTTGAGATTGACTCTGCTATGGATTGAATCGGAAAGTGGGGAGTGGAGAGTGAATTTGGATTGGCAATCTAAAATCTGCAATCTAAAATCTGCAATCTAAAATTCCTCAATACCGTTCCCAGTAGGGTTGAAATCCACGTCGTCTCAGATAGTTCAGTTGGATGTCCTGAGCTTTTTCGGCGATCGCGGTATTCGTTGTGCCGCTGGTTTTTTGCAGGTGTTGGATTTGCTGCAACTGCTGGAATGCGTTTAATGGCTGGTCTTGAGCCAGATAGAGATCGGCCAAAATGCGGCGGGTCTCTAAATCGCTGGGTCGCAGGGCGAGGACGCGCAAGTAAAGAACTTCTGCCTCCGAGTAGCGTTTCTGTTCAAAGCGCACGCCAGCCAGGGCGGACAGGGCATCTACATTGTCTGGCTGCTGCTTCAAGATGGTCTGGTAGGCGTCGCTGGCAAGCTGGAAGTCGCCGAGGGCCTGGGCCAGTTCACCCTGCAGGAAGTAGCTGTCGATGCTGGTGCGATCGCGAACCAGAATTTGGTCAACTCGCGCTCGGGCAGCGGCCGGATCGCGACGGGCAATCACCTGAATCAAGCGACGCTCGACGGCAATGCTGTTCGGATCGAGTGCCAGCAGGTCGTTGTACAACTGCTCCCGTTTGGGATCGGGGGGCAAGGCTCCGACTAAGCTGAACAGCTCTGGATAGGGTTCCAGTGAGGACTGGGCACTCAGCCACTGTTGCAGTTGAGCCTCCGCTTCGGTATCGGAAATCCGTTTCAGTTGGTAATTCAGATTAATCAAACCAATTTGCGCCCGTGCATCCTGGGGATTGTGGGCCAGCAGTCCGCTGTAGACCTGCACCAGTTCTGCCAGGCGTCCCTGCGATCGCCGGATGTTGGCCAATGCGAACAGGGCATCTTGGTAGACGGAAGCGGGCGGATTGCGGGACAGAATTGCTTCATAGCGCTGGGCGCTGGCGTCTAGTTTGGACTCGCGCCGCTCGATCTCGGCTAGTAGTAGTTCGGTGGCAATATCTTGAGAGCCAACGGCTGTAGCGCTATAGGCGGTCAATGCCTGTCTTGCGGCAGCGAAATCGCCCTTCTGAATCAGGATTTGCGCGATCCGGTAGTTCAGGAACGGTACATCGACCCCGGACTGCAACAGGTCTTGATAAACAGACAGTAACTCTGGATCGGGTGGGCTGAGGCGGACGATCGCGATCGCGATCGCTTGCCGTTCAGCCACTCCCGCAGGCAGGGGCTGCACCGCAGTTTGCAACTGTTGGCGCAGCTCAGTGCGAGAAATTTTGCCCAGTTGACTGGCAACGATCAACTGTTTCACCACCAGGCTTTGATTGCTGGGCTGCTGTTGAATTAACTGCTGATACAGCGAGAGCGCCTGACTGCGAGTTTCTGATCCCTCACTCAACACGTCGGCGACTTCGATTATAAATCCAGGCGACGGGTTCGAGGTCTGGCTCAAGGACTGTTGATAGAGCGTGATCGCCTCCCGGTAAAGCTGGGTATTGCCCGTTTTACGCGCGATCGCGCTTAGGGCGCGTGCTAACGGTAATACCGCTTTGGGCTGGTTGCGCAGTGGCTCCAACACTTGCAACGCCATGTCGAGCTGGCCATTTGCCTGATACGCTCGTGCCAGTGCTGCCCGTAGCTCGATCGCCTCCGCATCCAACGATTTGCGCGGCTTGAGCTGTGCTTCTAGCACTTGAATCGCCTGAGCCGCATTGCCGGTCTCTTGTAAGGTCAGGGCATAGGCCGTCACCGCCCCCTCTGGCACGGATCGACCGGTTGCCTGATAGCGCTTGAACAGGGCGAGTGCCTGCGTGTAATTGCCGCTGTAGCTGTAAATCTGAGCTGCTCCCAGCAGCACCTCTGGCTTCGGATTAGTCTGTAACAGTATCTGGTAATCGCTGAGCGACTCGCTAAATCGCCCCTGGTAGCCCAGTAGCAGGGCCCGTTGCGCCCGTGCTGAGGTGTCATTGGGCGTCAATTGCAGTAACTGGGTCAGGGCTTCGATCCCGTTTACCTGCCATTCGGGACGATAGCCGCCCAGCACTCCCACGGCTGCCAGTGCCGTGCGATTGTTGCCATCCAGCTCCAGCACCTGTTGATAGGCTTGCCACGCATTCGCATCCTGCCCTGCCCGCTGATAGGCGATCGCCAATCCCAATTGGGCGTCTACGGAGCGGGGATTTTGTCGCAGGGCGCGTTGAAAGGCGGCGATCGCATCATTCACCCAGCCCCGCTTCAGCAGCCCATAGCCCTCACTCGTAGCGGCCGTTTGGGCCTGCACGGGCAGTTCAGCCATACTCACCAGAACCAGGCTGCTAACCAGACTGAGAAAGCCCAGCCAATTTCCTAATCGCTTCATCGAAACGGTCTCCTAAACGGCACCACATCAAACTCTGTCTTGATCCGGAAGCCAAAGATGGTCTCCGAAAACTGATCTCGAAATTGCAGCGTCACGCCCCCGCGCAAATTTGGCAGAATCTGGAAGTCGTAAAACGTTTCCAGCACATCGGGCACTTTGTCACCGCGATCGCGGCGCAAATCACTATTTGACAACTGCCGCCCGTAGCCAATTCCGAAGCGATCTTTGGGCATGAACAAATCCAGCACGTTCAAGCCAAAGCTGTAGGTATCGGCTCCTCGTCCCAGGGAGCGGTTGTTGTAGTGTCCATAGCGCCCAAACAGTCCGACTCGCAGGGAGGGAATGTACCACTCGGCATTGATCCCATACGCTTCTTCGCGATCGCCGGGTTCCAGCCCAAAATCTCCGTTATCGCGGCGAAAATCAAAAATTTCCTCAAATCCTGTCTGCTTACCGGAATCTCGCGAGGTGACATAAGTGCCCCGGATAATGGCCGTGCCAAACCGGACGCCAAGTTCAGTGGCGAAGCTGTCCAGCGTAATCCCCGCCGGCCCCGCCGAGACGAAAATCCGGCGGCTTTCAACTCCACGTTATCGGTCACACTCCAGTTCACCAGAACACCCGGACGCGAGGCAATTCCCGCCGCACTCAAGGCCGGATTGGTCTGGAATACGCGGTTAAAGAAATGGGTGGTGCCGTCTTTGGCAAAGCTGTTGCGATCGAAATAGGAGGTTAAATCCATCAACCCGCTAACAAAGCGGAGGTTGGGCATGTTCTTGGGAGAATAGGCGACATACAGCTCGTTCAGGCTCAAGCCTCCCCCCGGTGAATCCGAGAAGGCATCCCCCGTGGTCAAATCCACTTCGGCACCAAACAGCAGATTGGGACGCACGGGATACAACCCGGTTAGCCGCGCCCGTGCCGAGGACTCGTCGCCTTGCAGCACATAGACGCCCTGAAAGCGAATGTAGGGTTGTCCCAAGACCAGGCTGCCTTCCTTCAGCACTCGTTCAGTAGGCTTGGGAGCACGATCGCGTCTGTTTGAGCCAGTTGAGTGGCTGAATGACCCATTGACGGCTGACGATCAGCAGGTGTGCCCCTGGAAACACTTCGTTCTGATGCTGATTGCTGCTGCAACTCAGGCTTTGCCAGGTCACTCTGGTTGGGCGACGGTGCAACGATCGATTGAGCTTGAATCCCTGCAATGGGATTTTCAATAACGGAAAAATTGCCGTCCAACAGTGCTTTATCTGGATCAAACGCGATCGGCAAAGGGCGCAGATCACGGTTTGCCAGGAATTCGGTGGCTGATGTTTGAGCAGACGGGTTGCCTGGTTTGAGTTGCTCCGCCTGAGCCGAATTCAGTAAGGCAAGGTCGGTTCCGAATATCACAGAAGCACCGGCCAATGCAGCACTTGTCCAGAATTTGAGATTTAGCCAGAGCGATCGCGATGAGACGCACGGTGGCCGATAGTTGATACCGCTAGTGTTGAAACTCATAAGCTTTATGAAGATGCGCGACAACAATTCCCTGTCTTCAGCGGAGTTGTCGTTGACAAACGGGGTGGTGAATTAGCTCATCTTCAGCAACCCTGCCGAAGATGAACGCAGGACAATAGCTGACGGTGGCTCTAACGCTCGTTTAGAGCTGCCATCAGAACTAATTAATCTTTGGGGTGGGAAAGGGAGAATTGTTGACTGTTTTAGTAGTCTCTCTAAGGAACAAGAATTCAATAAGATCGATGGTTTTCAGTCAGGGAACACAACCGTGCGTCCCCAACGGTAGATAAATTTTCGATTTTATTTAATCCATGCCCCTAAGCGTTTTAACGACAGAACAATCAATAGGACTACCTGATGTGGATGAAAACATTCATAGTTAGTAGCCGTGCCAAAGACACACGCAGGCAGATGCGATTCCTAAATCACTTGGTTTTCCTAATCCTATTTTCTAAGGAATTAATCCGGATTCGGATGGTTCACACAAAATTGATAAACCACGTCCAGCTCGAAATCTGTAGCTTTCCCTTAAGAAAAACTCCAGGTCTGGACGTGGATAAGGTTTATATAGCAATTTCCGGTTGAGTGAAGCACATGCGCTTCATCCGTTGCTTATTTTGAGCATTAAATTCACGTTTACAGCCCCCGACTTCCCGGTTCACTGTCATGATGTTTCCTCCGCCATTTGTTGCTGGCGAATCGCTAAAAAGGCAACCTGAGCAGCCGCTTGTTCAGCCGCTTTAATCGACCGTCCCCTCCCTTGTCCCAAGCATTGATCTCGGAGCCAAACTTCTGCTGTGAAGCGATGGGAGAACTCCGCAAACTCAGATTCACGAACCCGGTACTCTGGTAGAAGTTTGTAGAGGGCTTGAGACCATTCTTGCAACGCCGCTTTGTAGTTCTGTCGAGCCGGATCGGTGCGGATCTCCTCGACGAGCTGGTGGAAATGGGGGTCTAGCCAGGGACGAATCAGGTCTAGGGTGTGAGCACTGAGGTATAAGGCTCCCAGGACTGCTTCAAACGACTCTGCCAAACGAGACTCCTCACCCAGCTTATCGTTCAGGGCACTGTTCGCAACTAGCAAGTATCGTTCCAATCCATAGTAAGCCGCTAAACGGGCCAGGATGCGATCGCTGACCAGCACTGAGCGAATGGCCGTAAACTCACCGACCGTTAAGTCTGGACAGGTTTCCAACAAAAACTCAGCAGCAGCTAAACGAATCACCGCATCACCCACAAACTCAAGCTGTTCATAATTTGCATCGGTTGATGCAGTTGGGTGCGTCAACGCCAGGTCAAGCAAATGCCACTGAAGGCGCGGCTGTCGGGAGAGTCCTAACTTTTGCGCCAGACTCTCAAGCTGCTTTTGACGGTGGGGATACTGCAGAGGCATGAACTTAGCCTAACACCACTACCCCCTACCCATTACCCATTACCCCCTACCCGTCTAAACACAAGATCTTTCGATCACTTGCGTAAGTCCTGACCTCGCAATGAGCTAATCTGGAGTCTGAAATAATTGAGCATGATTTTAGGAGTCAACCTTGGAACGGACATTCTTAGCCATCAAGCCGGATGGTGTGCAGCGCAAGCTAATCGGCGAAATCATCCGTCGTTTTGAAGCAAAAGGCTTTACCCTGGTTGGCTTAAAGCTGATGAGCGTTAGCCGTGAACTTGCCGAAACGCACTATGGGGTTCATCGAGAAAAACCATTCTTCCCTGGCTTGGTAAGCTTTATCACATCAGGAGCGGTTGTGGCAATGGTATGGGAAGGGAAAGGCGTGATCGCCTCTGCCCGCAAAATCATTGGTGCCACCAACCCTCTCAACTCGGAACCTGGAACGATTCGAGGCGACTTCGGCATTGATGTGGGTCGCAACCTGATCCACGGGTCTGATGCCCGCGAAACGGCTGACCAGGAAATCAAGCTGTGGTTTCAGGAAGAGGAGCTGGTCAGTTGGGAACCCAGCGTTACGTCCTGGATTTATGAGTAAGGATAAAGGATAAAAGATGAATTCATCTTTATCCTTTATCCTTCATTATTTCTTTGACTCTACTGGCTCTTCTGTGACTTCCCCAATGACTTCCTCGATGGACTCTTGAGCAGCGGGTGCCATTTCAGACTGCTGCGGTACTGCGTTCTCAGCAGGAATCTTGCGTTCCGAGAAGCCCCACAGGAAGACAAGGGCGATCGCAGAAATCATCAGCCATTGAGGCGGTACCAGCTCTTCGTGGATGACTTTCACTAACAGTCGCAATCCGACAAACGCAACCGTAATATAGCCAGCATCTTCAAGATGGGTGAACTCGGTCAGCCAGCGGATGAACAGTCCGGCCATAAAACGTAGGGTGACAATGCCAATGGTGGCACCTAAAAGGATAATCCAGATTTCTTTAGAGATGGCGATCGCAGTCGTCACACTATCCAGTGAAAATGCCAAATCAGTAATGGCAATCACCGGAATGGCTTGCCAGAGTGAATCAAAGCGAGGACCGTGATGGATGTGCTCCCCGTCGTCGTTAGAGTTTGATGCAAAGTACTGCCACACCAGCCACAGCAGGTAAAGCGCCCCCGCCAATTCAAACTGCCAGTATCGAACCACCCAGGTTGCCGTCAGGATGAGGGTCATCCGCAAAACATACGCCAGCACCAAGCCGATGTTGAGGGCACGCCTTTGTAGAGCGGTATCGTGTAAGCCCTGAGTCAGCGCGGCAAGGGCGATCGCGTTATCGGCGGACAACACTGCTTCCAAAGCCACCAGAATCAGCAGCAAGAGCAACGTGTCTAGGCCAAAATTAGGAGAATATTCTAAAAGCTGGTCGATCATCCAGTAATCTCAAGGTCGATGGGCTGGGAAGCAAATAAACAATGATCCTGATACAGGACATTAGATAATGATTATTACATCGAGAAGGGCAGAGATGAGACAGGATTAATCGCGTCCCAATCTCTGCCCTTGGTTGCTCCTCATGTTGCATCTTGTAACAAGGTATTCCCGAAAGGAACACTTTAGCCGACATTAAGGAACGATAGACGTCTCATCATTTCTAATAAAGGAGTCTTGAAACTATGAATATATCGGATTCTCAGGTTTTCTGGGCGTTGTTCATCGCTCTAATCCCTGGCATTCTGGCCTATCGCCTATCGACTGAGCTTTACAAGTAAATCTTTTTAGCTGCACTCAAGATCTCCGAAACTATCAATGAACCCCGATCAACTTTGGGATAAATTCCGTCTTTCGGAGGTTTTCAGTGAATTAGTTAGCCTGTTTTGCAAGTTTGTTCTACAATGACCCGGTGGCTTCCCCAATTGGAGAATCAACTGGATAACTATAGGATAAGCTAGCCAAAGCAGGCTTTTAATATTAACAGAAAAAATGAATTTCTTGATTCTATTGACTCTAATAGATTTAGAACGTTCAATATTCAAGATGTGTTTTTCCGGGTTTTGACCGCTAGAGTAGAAGAATATAGATTCCTTCTACATTTACTCCTTAAAATTGTTCCGAGCGACCGCTATGTATGCACTTAAGCCGCCATCGAAATCGAATTTGCAGCCAGTCAGACCCATTCGGGTTAGCTCTCATGCGAAGCCAAGCCAGCGAACTTATCCATATCAAGCGATCGCCTATGAAACAACGGCAAAGCTAGCCGTAAACATTGTGATATCGATGGCATCGGTCGTTGCACTGGTTCACCTGTTGCCCCACCTTTCATCCCAAGAAGCGAAGTTGCAGGAACTGCAGGCAGCGGTAAAGTCAACAGGAGAGCGGGTTCAAGGAGTTCAGTCAAAGTTTGGGAATCTCTTTGATCCCTACCAAGCCAGGGAAAATATGCAGGAGCTAACGGATCGCATTGATCCAATGCGGCGTCAGGTTGTTCTGAAGGATCCAGTCAGCACCTCTTTTCCAAAACAGTCCACTGAGCAAGGGATGCTGAAGGAATAACAGCATGTTTCTAAAAACTCCTGTTTCTAAACGGTCAACTGGCTTGTTGGGGGCTAAGCAGGTCATCCAACCAGCTCTTAACCAGCGAACGCAGGCGGTAAGAAACTTCCCGATCAGAGTATGTGATTGGCAGCCGAGCTAAAGCACGATGATAGTCTGCGACTGCGCAGTTCCAATCGCCAAGAATGTGATAGGTTCGTCCCCGCTCAGCATAAATGTGTCCTTCAAGAGCGGTAGGTACTCCAACCGTATCGGTTGTGTTCAGAAATTGACTGAATTGAAGCGCCAGGTCAAAGCTTTCAATTGCCTCGTGATAAAGCTCTAACTCACGAAACGTAATGCCCTGATTGAGTCGGGCGCGGATATCGGTGGGATCCAGATCGATAGCGGTTTCATAATCTGCGATCGCGAACTCCAGTTCTCCTAAAGCTGCGTAGCAGTTCGCCCGATTGTTATACACCTTGGCAAGGCGTGGATTTAATCGGAGTGCGCGATCGTAATCGATCAGAGCTTTGTTGAGCTGACCGCTTTGAAAGTGCAGCAGTCCCCGGTTGTTGTAATTGCTAGCACTGTTAGGGTTGTACTGAATCAGGAGCGTGAATAGGTCGATCGCGTCCAGGTACTGCCCTTGTTGAGCTTTGTCGATCGCCTGCTGACGCAGTAACGTTTCTCGATCAGCTTGATTCAGATATACCAGAACGTCATCTGCAGCGCTGGTTGAAGAGGACTGAAATCTGTTCTTGGAATTCAGCACTTCCTGGTTGGCGGAGCTTTGTAGTTGACGCTCCTGAGCTGCATAGCTGGCTATAGTGGGAGTTATCACGCGGCGTAAGCGTCTAGGACTATTTGAGTACACCGGAAACATGCGAAGGTTCATGCAATTCTCAAAGTGAGTATGAGTTAACTGTACGGAGCCTTGACTTGAAAATGACAAAATCCTGTGTCACTTGCTGATGTGTCTAGTTATTAGACTCTTAAAACATCAGAAACGGATCACCCAGACGGGCAATTTTCCATTCGTTCTCTAAGGGGATCTACACCGCCTAACGATCAATTTTCTGAAAGGGTGTAGAGCGAACCTGAGTAGATGATTTGTGACCTATCGTGTCGGTTTCCAAAACAAGCGATTGTACCTCCTCTTTCTCACTCCTTAGCAGCGGGGGGGTGCTCCGGAGTAATTTACAGTTTTTTTCATCAGTACGTTCTATCGGTCATAGACGAAGCCGCTGAATGTTAAGTTCCTTAATATGAGTTAGCAAAAGGGCTAGTGGGTCAGGGCAAGGTGCGAGGACGAAGTTGAGAAACCCAATTTTTGCGCCGATCGCTTGACAGATATTGATAGAATTCAACCAGGTCAAATTTTTGGCTATGCTGAATCGTTAACAATCGTCCTATGACAACCGAGATTGCCGTTTTGAATGCGTCTGACTTATCTGCAGAAGATTATCTGGTTTTAGGGTTGGCAACCTGCTTTGTCAAACAAGAGGGTGAAGTTCACGAGGTTAAGGTTGTAGAACCCATTCCATCTGCTGCGTTGGAGGCTGTTGTTAAGGGAATTCCCACATCCTATGAACTGGCGATCGCGACCACGCTTGGAGCCGTGTTAGCCGGTGATACACCGCAACGACCCGCTGAGTTTCCAGCTCAGGCCCAGTTCTGCGATGAGTTTGTGTACCGGGCGATCGCAGCGACCCGTACCTACAAAGTCCGCCCTGTTGCTCAATCCCTCATTCCGATTGGCACTACCAAAACGGATTTCAACTATTCTACCGAGCGCAAACGAGTGCTCAACTCTCAGCGCATCGTGAGCACGGAAGACAATGTGAAGCAACACGAATATACGCACAAAGTCTTGTAGAGGTTGGACGATGTTAAAACTTTACGGTGGCGCACAGAGTCGGGCGTTTATTGTGCAATGGTGCCTGGAAGAACTGGGTGTTCCCTACGAATTTGTCCTCCTGGACATGCAAGCAGGTGTCCACACGACAAGCCGCAAATGCCCAGCTAATTGAGGCAAATGCTCAACAAATTGCGGAAAACAGTCAGCAGATCTCAAGGCATGATCAGCCCATTGCCGCGATCAACCAAATCTTGCGACGAGTTGCTGAACAGCAAAATGCCAACATGCAGCAGATTGCCGCCAATGCAGAAGGAATCGCAGAGCTGAAGTTTTTGGTCAGTGAGTTTCTAAAAGGTCAGCGGCGAAATGGTTCGAGCAGCAACGGTTAGGTTGTGACGGCTCTTTCCGTCATCATTCCAGTTTTCAACGAAGCGGCAAATTTGCCAATCACGATCGCGATCGCCCAAACAGCCGCGGATATCGAAGTAATCGTGGTCGATGGTGGTAGTCAGGATAACACGGTCGCGATCGCCCAATCGCTGGGAGTGCCGGTGATTCATTCCCATCCAGGTCGAGCAGATCAGATGAATGCAGGAGCCGCGATCGCTCAAGGTGATACCCTGCTTTTCTTACACGGTGACACCCAATTACCTAAAGAATACGACCAACTCATTCATGAAACGCTACTGCAGCCCGGTGTCATTGCTGGGGCATTTGAGTTGGCGATCGCGGGTTCCCAGTGGGGTCTACGGCTGGTGGAATGGGGCGTGAAGTGGCGATCGCGCGTCCTCCAATTGCCCTACGGTGATCAGGCCATTTTCCTGGAAGCCGATGTTTTCCATCAGTTAGGTGGCTTTTCCGAAATGCCAATCATGGAAGACTTTGAGCTAGTGCAGCGGTTGCGGAAACGGGGCAGAATTGCGATCGCCCCTGCCCCTGTGACCACCTCCGCCCGTCGCTGGCAAACACTCGGCATCCTGAAAACGACCCTGATTAATCAATGGATCCTGATGGCTTACTTCCTCGGCGTTTCTCCAGCAACCCTCGCTCAGTGGTATCGCATCCTCAAATGAATCAAACAGGAAGTTGACCATCCCAGGTGCATGGACAATTCCACAAGCCCAGGGGTTTGCCTTACCTTTCCCTAAAGGCGATGGGCGCTTGCGGCAAAAGGCAGCCGTAAGATAGCGGCACATTTGGGCATATTCGTCATTGAGATACTTGCTGCAGAAATTGTCTGTAAGCTGAGTAATCTCCTCAAACTTTGACTGCATCCGCTCAGGGACAGTCTCTGATTTGGTTACTTTTGCCATAGGATAACCAACTCATTCCAGATAAGGCGATTTCTGAGAAAGATTTTACCCCTGGAGGAACGAACGGCCGTTGATCTTTACCAGGATTTTTTGGTAGTTTCTTTCCTGGAAATCTCCTAAGTAGGTCGGTGGAATTAAAATGAACCATCG
>JAAUSG010000097.1 GCA_012034055.1 Leptolyngbyaceae cyanobacterium RU_5_1
AATCAGGCTTGCTGTAAATTTTCCGGTGACGTAGGGGCGGGTTTTGCCAAAGGTCTCGCTAAGATCCCCAGATTGTCTACCAAACCGGCCCCTACAGAGGCCATCCATCACCAAAAAATTTACAGGTGGAAAAATGGCTTCTTCGTACTACGATATACTACAAGTATTCTTTCAGGTTACTCTTAACCCTGGTTCTATGACTTTCCCTCCCTGGTAAACGCCTAAAATTCGTTCGCTCCAACTTTTCGCCTTATTTGTAAGGCGAAAATTCTGTTCGTGGATTCCCCCTCCTGGAGCCAGCGCTGTCATGAGTTTGCGTTGGTCATTGAAATCTTGAGGACGGGAGACTTCCACAATGCCTTTGAAAAGTAAATCCAAAACTGCCAGGACGGTGATCAGATGGATCATCCTCTTCCTGATGATTGAACTGTTAGACGAGTTGGTGGATGGGGTGCGGGGCGCGGCTTGGCCTCTGATTCGCAATGACTTACACCTCTCCTATATACAGGTGGGTATGTTGCTGACGATTCCCAATACGATCGCCAGCTTGATTGAGCCGATTCTGGGCATTTGGGGTGATGTAGGTGATCGACGGCCGTTGATTTTAAGTGGCGGGGTTGGGTTTGCGATCGCCCTCCTGCTGATGTCCTTCAGCAATAACTTTCTGGTGTTTCTAGCTGCATTTGTGCTGTTTTATCCGGCATCCGGCAGCTTTGTCAGTTTGTCTCAAGCTACCTTAATGGACATTGACCCAGCTCGTCATGAGCAAAACATGGCACGTTGGGCATTAGCGGGTTCACTGGGCAATGTGATTGGACCATTGATTCTAGCGGGTGCGATCGCCTTTCATCAAAGTTGGCGGGGTGCGTTTTTCATCCTGGTGGTGCTAACGGGACTGGTGCTGGTGCTGCTATGGCAGTATCCGATTGCAGCACCATCTTCAGTAGATGCACCTGCACCAGGTTTCAAGGAGGCTATCCACAACGCGATCGCGGCCTTAAAACGACTAACCGTATTGCGTTGGCTCACATTACTGCAATTTTCGGATCTGATGTTGGATGTGCTGCGCGGCTTTATCGCGCTGTATTTTGTTGATGTGGTGGGTGTAGATAACGCTCAGGCGAGTGTTGCAATCACGATCTGGCTAGGGTTTGGCTTACTAGGAGATTTCCTCCTGATTCCTTTACTTGAACGGGTACAGGGATTGAGTTATTTGAGAGTGAGCGCCCTCCTGGTGCTGGGTCTTTACCCCGCTTTTCTAGTTGTGCCCAATTTCACGGTCAAGTTGGCCATCCTGGCTGGTCTGGGTTTGCTGAATGCAGGTTGGTACTCGATTCTTCAGGGACAACTGTACACCGCAATGCCAGGACAAAGTGGGACGGTGATGACGCTCAGTAACCTGTTTGGGTTAGTGGGTGGTTTAGCCCCACTGGTGTTGGGGATGGCGGCTCAACAAATTGGTTTGCAGAGTATGATGTGGCTGCTACTTGCAGCCCCGATCGCCTTGTTAATGGGGCTGTCCAAAGTTTAATGACCATGCTGATCGCACAGCGGATTGATAGCCCTGTCAGGCTGAAGGCAAATCCGAATGTGCTGGAGTGTCGATATACACCCTTAGTGGAAGTGGCAACCCCCCTGGCGATCAGTTCGATCGCCAGGGGTCGTGTATGGTCGGTGAGCCAAGCGACTGCAACCCCAGTTTCTGCATCAATGCGACGATGAACCACTTGCATATCCGCATAGGTGGCATAGAACAGCTTCCAGAGCGATCGCAGCAATGGCAAGAGTCACTCATTTTCAAAACTTGTGTTGAATTGCAAGGATTTGGCTCAAGGTGGGGTGGGGCGATGCTCCTAAAGACGAAAGCAAACGCCGGAGTACGACTGCTGGGGATTAGCACTACCAGCGTGTGATGCAAGCTTCAATTAGCCCTTCAACGCCACTTATGGACAAGATTTCTATGTCGAGCTGACCGGCAAGTTCGTCGATGGTCATGTCGTCCAGGAAGCGGGGTTCGTCGTGTTTGAGCATGATGGAGGGCAGGAGCAGGGCATCGCCAAGCTCCTGTCCCTGGAGGGTTTGGAGAATATCCTGCCCTGTGATCAGTCCGGTGACGGAGATGTCTTGACCCCAGTAGTGGCTGGCGATCGCCGCCATCGTCACCGTCAAACCTTCCACCTGGTTCAGCCGCTGTACGACAGGCTGAAAGGGTTGCTCAACTGCATTGCCAACCACCCAGGTGTAGCGATGGGGTGCCGTTAGTCGGTTGGGAAGCTGCCTGGTAGCCTGCTGAAATTCCTTGAGAAACTGGCGAATTGAGCCGACCCCATTGCCAATTTGGGGATAGTCCTCATAGTGGGATTCGGGCGGCAAGTCCTGTCCAGCAATTAAGAACCACTCATCGGCCAACCAGGCAAAGGTAGTACCCAATTGCTGACGGAATTTTGCTTGTAGGCTTTGCACTTGAGCAATCACAACTTGCGCCTGTTCACGATTGACTGGAACTAGTTCATCCTCGGAAGGACGAAAGCGAGTTAGACCAACCGGCACGATCGCGACCGAGGCCACAGCAGGCACGTCTCCCTGATGAAACTGAGATAAATCCAGCAGGGTTTGGGTGAGATGCTCACCATCATTAATGCTGGGACAGAGGACAACTTGGGCATGAATTTGCAGATGGCGCGTTTGGAACCAGCGCAACTGATCCAGAATCTGTCCGGCGCGGGGGTTTTTCAACAAGCGAATTCGGACATCGGGTTCAGTGGCATGAACCGAGACGTAGAGCGGGGAGAGGCGCATCTGCTCAATCCGCTCCCACTCGCGCTGAGTCAGATTTGTCAGCGTCAGGTAGCTGCCGTAGAGAAAACTGAGCCGATAGTCATCGTCTTTGAGGTAAAGGGTATTTCGCTTACCGGGTGGCTGCTGATCGATGAAGCAGAAGGGACAGCGATTGTTGCACTGGATTAACCCGTCGAACAGCGCGGTTTCAAACTCCAAACCCAGGTTCTCGTCGTAGTCTTTCTCAATCTCAACATGATGGGTTTTGCCAGTTGCATCCAACACCTCTAGCTCCAACACCTCATCCGCACAGAGAAAGCGGTAGTCAATCAAGTCGCGGAGAGGTTGACCATTGATGGACATCAGGCGATCGCCCACTTCAAACCCCACCTCAGCGGCAATCGAGTCGGGCACAACCGCTGTAATTAAAGCCGGACGAATCGTGGCATCGCTCATACTTATGTCCCCTTTAGCCACCCTAGCGCAATTGCGCCTAATAACGTGGCACCCAACGCCAAACGATACCAGACAAAGACCCAGTTGCTGTTGCGCTGCAGGAACTTGAGCAACCAGGCGATCGACAGGTAGGAGAAGATAAACGACGACACAATCCCAACCAACAAGGGCACCATCATATTGCCAACGCTCAACACATCTTTAGCTTGCACCAGCGTGGCGATCGTCAGCGTCGGAATACCCAGTAGAAACGAGAAGCGTGCTGCTGTACTCCGCTCTAAACCGAGAAATAACGCACCTGTGAGGGTCGATCCGGAGCGCGAAGCTCCCGGTAGCAACGCAATCATCTGCCACAGCCCAACTAGAAACCCATCTCGCACTTCGAGCTGGTCAAAGCCACGCTTACGGATGCCAATCTTCTCTGCTAAACCAAGCAGTAACGACATCACTATTGCCATCACAGCGATTACCAAAGCACTTTCCGGCAACAGGTTCAATTGCTTCAGAATAAATCCAACTGCCAGGGCGGGTATCGTTCCAGCCCCAATTCCAACTAGGATTTTCCATTCTTCACGTTGCCAATCTCGCTGCTGCAGTGCTGTCCAGCCTCCAACCAGCAGTTGGCGAATATCCTGCCAGAAATACAGCACCACCGCAACAACACTACCAAATTGGATGGCATCCACGGCTGCCTTACTCCAGACCGCTTTCCAATGGAAGACATCAGTAAAAATAATCAGGTGTGCTGTGCTGCTAATCGGTAAAAACTCAGTAATTCCCTGTACCAGTCCCAGCACGATCGCCTGAAAAATCCCCTCAAATAAACTAAATGCTGGGACATTCGCCGCTGCAACGTTAGTGGTCACTAGCAAAGCACCTGTCACTGTTGTAACACTCGTCCAGCCAGGGTCTACCGATAACAGGTCTGAGGTCAACTGCAATAACTCCATCCATTCCCCTCTATTTAATTGCTTTGAAACGGTCAGGGTTTAAACACCTTATCTAGCTAACAGACACAATTTCCTGGATCAGGAGAATTTTCTAGTGCGTGTGACACACGTCGCTAGTATGACATCTGTATCAACGCATGGCCATGGATTCAGTGATGCCGGGAAATTGTTGGTAGCCATGACTGGATGACTATCAGCGACATGAATTTTTACATGAGATTAAGGATCCCTGCAACTGCTCTTGTCCCTCTGCAAAAGAGTGTGTTGCCAGGACAATCATGGAATTAAGATAGAGAGAAATGCCCCAGGAGGGCATACATCGCTCGAAATGAGATTGGAATGATTTGTTAAATAAAGTAAACTAAATAGGCAAATTAAAAGTTATTTATTAACACAACTTTGGTTTTCTACACATCTTCTCCCAACTCGCGCTGTCTGTCCCAATTCGCAGTTTACTCGCCAGAGGTCGGTGAGCACGTTCTACATCCTGAAGTCAAGGTTGAAAACCCTCGGTGGTCAGTTTTTGCGGCAGCTATTTTTCTGGTATCAGTTCCAGTTTTTATTCAAGCACCATTGGTGCGATCGCTGCCTTTAGTCAGCCTGATGCTGACAGTTGGACTCATTGGTATGGGATGGCGATTGTTAAATCAGCAGAAAACCCAGCTCTGGGGAGACTTGTTGTTGGGGTTTACCTGGACCTGGTTAGCGGGTTCGCTTTACTGGGGTTGGTTGCGATGGGAGCCATTCTTACACCTGCCAGTTGAGTCAATCGGCTTACCCTTTGTGCTTCTGGGAATTGCCCGTAAACCCAATAAAATCGGTAGTTTTTTTTATTTAGGGTCTTTACTGGGTACGGTTGTGACTGATGTCTATTTTTACTTGATGGATTTGATCCCCTACTGGCGCAAATTGATGGTGGTGGGTGAGCAGTTAACCCAACCGATCTTTCAAAGCGCGATCGCCCAGATTCGGACTCCTTTAGGGATTTATTGGGCTATCATACTACTTATCCTTCTGTTAATCGTTAGTCTTTTACCTTTGCGCTCTAAGCAGCCCCATTGGTGGGCATTCAGTGGTGCAGTCTTGAGTACGATTCTGGTAGATGGTTTGTTTTGGCTAGCTGCATGCCTGGCATAGCCTGACACAACAAACGAAAGCGTTCCAAAATGGTGAGCGTAGGTTTACTGATTGTTAATCACGTCCAGCTTGGAATCTGTATTTTTCCATTAAGAAAAATTCCAGGTCTGGACGTGGACAAGGTTTAATTCTGAGTAAACCGAGAGCGAGTTTTTAGGCAGGTTTCTCTGATCATTTACACTGACACTAAGTGGATATGTCAGGATGCTTTATAGGGAAGAATTAATTTTCTCGCAGTCTGTGGTGACCACAACAACGCAACCCACTCCTCATCTGCTGCTTCGGACCGATTCCGGCTACCGACGTTTGCTGTTGACTGGGGGCAACTGTTGGACGATTGGGCGCAGTGAGGACAATAATTTTGTCCTTCCAGATCGGTGGATTTCTCGCAACCATGCCATGTTGCAGTACATGGAGAGTGGAGAGTTTTACTTGATCGATCTGGGAAGCCGCAACGGTTCTTTCGTCAACAGTCGCCGAGTCAGTATTCCAGTGACGTTGCACAACGGCGATCGCTTAACCTTTGGACAAACCGAATTAGAGTTCTATTGTCCGCCGATCAACCACGGCGATAATGACAATGACGACAACTCGTCAGGTTTCGAGTCTAAGGAATTTACCGCCACTGCAACCTTGCATGTACGTCGTCTGATATCGGTGCTGGTTGTGGATATTCGCAACTTCACGGTTCTCACTCGCCAACTAGATGAAAAAATCCTCTCTGAAATGATTGGCACCTGGTTTCGTCACGCTGGCGACATCATTCGGGAATATGGAAGCTGGGTGGACAAATACATTGGTGATGCCGTCATGGCAGTCTGGATTCACGGCGCTGAAGAGACAGATAGTGACGAGATGCTGAAAATTCTGCAAGCCCTGGATGCCATGCACAAGATGACTTCAGATTTATACAACCTGTACCCGTTGCCCTTCCCCTTGCGGATTGGGGCGGGAATTAACACGGGCTACGCAATGGTTGGCAATACTGGCAGTGGCGATCGCCCCGACTACACGGCTCTGGGCGACACCGTAAATGCCGCGTTTCGTCTAGAAACCTCCACCAAGCAAATTGGCAAAGACGTTGCTGTTGGTAAAACGACCTTTCAATATCTTTCTAGCCTGGGAGCCGATAGCACTGTATTTGGTCAATATACCGTCAACCTGCGCGGGTATGATGCTCCCGCTTTGGCCTACGCCTGCTCATTTGATGATCTTGACGCCTTTTTGCAGCAAAAAAAGATGGGGAGTAGTTAGGGAATGGGGAGATGAAGGGATAAGGGAATGAGGGATAAAAATAATTCAAAATTCCTCATCCCTCGCACCTTGCACTCTGCACTCATGACTTTGCTAAATTACAATTCTTTACAGCAAGTTCAGATTCAGATACCCCATTGCTAGATAAACCTTGTTCACGTCCAGGACTGGAGTTTTGCTTAAGGGAACGCTACAGATTCCGAGCTGGACGTGGTTTAGTACCCAGGAAATGATAGTCTCTAATAAATGTCATGTTGAGACTCCGTGGGATGGAATGGGAGGTATAAGTTTTATGCCATTTATGAAACGAATCATTTGTCTATCGTCCGCTTTGTTACTCGGCTTTTTGGGTTGGGCAGGTTTGTCGCAGTCGGCGATCGCGGCAAACTTCAGTGCGCCAGTCGGTCAATCCGCGATCGCTCAAGTTGCTTGGTTGAACTCGGTTATGTCTGCTCCAAAACTGCTGGCTGTTGAAGACGGAATCCGCGATGCTGTCAGTGACAAGCTAGCAACGGAATTTGGTAAAAAACTGGATTTGAATAACACCAACGTCCGTTCCTTCAGACAGTATCCAGGGTTGTATCCAACATTGGCAGGCTTGATTGTCAAGAATGCCCCCTACAGAGATGTTGAGGACGTTTTGAACATTCCAGGCCTGAGCGATAGCCAGAAAGATGTTCTAAAAGGCAATTTGAACAACTTCACAGTCACCGATGTGGAAGCTGCCCTTGTCGAAGGGGCCGATCGCATTAATAACGGGATCTATCGTTAGGGGAATTCCAAACTATAAGTTCTGTCTCTGTATGGGTGGGTTTAACTAACATGTCTCCGGGTTATCAACAACCCATCATTACCCTTCCCTTCCGTCCGAACTATTTTCATCTAAATCTCCGAGATACCCTGTCCGTCTACACGGCGGGGGCGTCAGGAGCGTCAATCTGCGTAGCTCAATGCCGCGCAGATTGACAAAAGCTTTGGTACAGTTGTTTGCAGGACAAGCCCGCTTCCTTAATCAAGGCACAAAACCATTCGCTGTTGCGACCTGGGGAAACGGCTTCAGAACTAGACGGTTCTAGTTTGTGGAAGAGAGGGACGGGCATCTTAAAAGCTCCTTGCCAAAGAATTGAATACTCAGGGCTGCGGTCAATCAGCCTATTGCGCTCTACCCAGAAATGGGAGTTGGAACTGCAAGCTCCACTCGCCCACGCGGTGCGGGTATTTGACTTCATAAAATTGCTCGATGTTCACTTCAAGGACAGAGAGCAATTTTTATTTTCCTCATGAGCTTCACTGGAAAAACTTTTGAGCGAGATCAGTCGTTGGTCATTATTGGTCATTGGTCATTTGCCATTGGCTATTCGCAAAGGACGAATGACTGATGACCTTTGATCCTGCCTTACGTTCATCGCTACCAAACCGATTTGATGTTTTGGTGATCGGAGCGGGAGCGGCTGGGCTATACACAGCGCTTTGCTTACCCAGTCATTTGAATGTAGGGTTGGTGACTAAGGAACCTCTCTCCCTGTCGGCAAGCGATTGGGCGCAGGGGGGAATTGCGGCAGCGATGGATCCTCAGGATTCGCCTGAGCTGCATATTAAAGACACATTGCAGGCAGGAGCTGGGCTGTGTGATTACGGTGCGGTCAAGTTTCTGGTTGAGCAGGCACCGGCTTGCATTCAAAACCTGGTAGAGTTGGGCGTTGGGTTCGATCGCCACGCTGGATCTCTTGCCCTGACGCTAGAAGCTGCACACTCTCGACGGCGTGTTCTTCATGCCGCCGATACGACGGGTCGAGCCGTGGTCAGTACACTGGCAACGCATATCCTCAGCCGCAAAAACATCCAGGTGATTCAAGCATTCACGCTCGATCTGTGGCTGGACGCTCACCCACCGTGCTGTCGGGGCGTGAGTTTGCTACATCAAAATCAGATTTTCTGGATTCAAGCAAGAGCCGTGATTTTGGCAACGGGTGGCGGCGGACAGGTGTTTGCTCAAACCACGAATCCTGCCCTCAGCACTGGCGATGGGGTGGCGATCGCGCATCGTGCTGGAGCTGTCCTGCGAGACCTGGAATTTGTCCAGTTCCATCCCACCGCGCTGACCAAAGCCGGTGCGCCGCGCTTTTTGATCAGTGAAGCCGTTCGCGGGGAAGGGGCCCATCTGGTGGATGACCAGGGACGCCGCTTTGCGTTTGACTACCACCCCGCCGGAGAACTGGCTCCCAGAGATGTCGTCAGTCGAGCCATTTTCGCTTATCTTCAGAAGACTCAGTCCGACCCAGCGATCGCGCATGTTTGGCTAGATCTGCGCCCCATTCCTGCTGAAACCATTCAGTATCGCTTTCCCAATATCATCCAAGTCTGCCAACATTGGGGGATTGATGTATTCAAGCAGCCCATTCCCGTCGCTCCAGCCGCTCACTACTGGATGGGTGGAATTGCTACGGACTTGAGCAACCGCACATCTATTCTCGGTCTCTATGCCGTTGGTGAAACTGCCAGCACCGGTGTTCATGGTGCCAATCGACTTGCCAGTAATTCGTTGCTGGAATGTTTAGTGTTTGGAGCACAGTTCAGGTATTTGGAGATGAGGGGGTTAAAAGATGAAGGGATAGAGAGATTAAGGGATAAAGGTGACATTTCATCTCTTCATCCCTTCACCTCTTCATCTCTTCATCCCATCAGTCTCTCTTCCCAGGAGATGGATTACATTCAAACTCTCCACGAAGAACTCCCTTGCCTTGTCTGGCAGAGTGCGGGAATTTGTCGAGAGGAGCAGGGGATGGCAGGGGCGATCGCGCAAGTCCAGGACTGGCAGCAGGAATTAGCCGCTCTTGCCCTTAGTCAATCGATGCAAAATCTTCAGCCTGGAGAGTTCCTTGTTCTCCGTTCACCCGATGTTGCTTCTGCTCTACGCACCTGGGCGGAAACCCGCAACCTGCTGGATGTAGCGCATCTAATCTTGAAAAGCGCCCATTTTCGCACTGAAAGCCGGGGAGGACATTATCGCTCTGACTATCCCCAAACTGATCCGGCATGGCAGGTTCACACGCTCGTTCAAGCAGAGCGTTGGTGGACAGCGGAATTGGAAATTGAGAATGGGGAATGATTCGCACTTCGTAATTAACCTGTTTCCAGAAGCGCTGTGATTAAATCCTCTTCGCCCATGTCGGAGGCGATCGCGGGTTGTCGTTGAGAACTGGATGACCTGTCTGGCGAGGTTTGGTCTCGCGTCGAAAGGCCCATCTCCTTGAGCAGATAGTTGATATAGCGGCTACTAACGTTGATCCCCAGCTCTTTCTCAAGTTGCCTGGCCAACCAGCGGGCGGTCCAGCGGCGAAAAGCATAACCAAACTCGCGGGGGCTGTGGCTGACCAGTTCTTTCAGGCGATCGCGATACTGGTCATTGATAGTTTTGGGGCGACCCAGCGGGCGATCGCTCCACTGCAAAGCGTTGCCCGACTGGGCGATCGTAATCCAGTACCGGGCTGTTTCGTGAGAACACCTTAACACCTCACAGATCTGGGCTTGGGTGTAGCCAGTGTCAGCCAGCAGCATAATTTCAATGCGTCGATGGTACTCTGGGCGCAGACTGGTTTCCAGGCTCTTTTGGAGAATCTTGCGTTGAAACGGAGTCAGAATTCGATGTTGATTTTCCATACATCACGCCTCCTTCAAGGCTCAAGGGTTTTGGGGGTTGGAAACCCTATCGCTCTGGCAAAGCCAGGGAAGGCGGGGGTATCGGCTGCTAAGATACCCCTGCCTGATTAACAGAGCATGCAGGATCCCAAAGATCTCTCAGCCCCTGAACGGCGATTTATTCAAAGATGCGGAAAGCGTTTGCCAAATTTTTAGGCGATCAGTGCCTTGTTGCGTACAAACTGAAATCGAGAGCTGCTTTCTAGGGGTCGAGAATTCCCTCCTGCATCTGGTTCGGTTCTGCCCACTTCGCAGATCTTAAAGGATTGCTAAATTAAGTTGTAGAACTATCGCAACAGCTTGATTGAGGTTCCTACAGTGAATAACCAAGATCGATTGTCAGAATTTTTTGGAAACGGGTCTGAAGCGGGTGGCTCACTATTGCAATACGTGCAAGCCATGAGTCCAGAAACGATCGCCCAGCTTTCCAGACCGGTTTCAGCCGAGGTATTTCAGGTTATGGAGCGAAATATCATCGGATTGCTTGGCGTCTTACCTGCTGAAAACTTCAATATTAGCGTGACGACAAGCCGTGAAGATTTGGGTCGCTTACTGGCTTCTGCAATGATGAGTGGCTACTTCCTGCGCAATGCTGAACAGCGGATGACGTTTGAAGAGTCGCTGGCGATCGCGGAGTCTGATACCCAAGCAGAGTAAGATTTGAGCACGGTAGTCCAGGGGGTAGAACGTTTGAGTGGGACAGCTACCTGAAAAATTTGTAAATCAGTTTGAACTGAAGGACTCGGTGGGTGATTGCGATCGCTCACCGAGTTCTGCTTTTACTCCCCGTACAGACGCGATTAAGAGTCCTGCGGACACGCTACGCGTTTCTTCGACGCCGGAGGCTATACGCGTCTCTACCCCCTCTTCCCCTTCCCCATCTCCCCATCTCCCCCACTCTCCCACCCCTCTCCGCCATTCTCTCCTCACCTGGTATGCCCAATACGGGCGGGATCTACCCTGGCGACGCAGCCGTGATCCTTATGCCATCTGGGTTTCGGAAATCATGCTGCAGCAGACCCAGGTGAAAACTGTCATTCCTTACTACGATCGCTGGCTGACCCAGTTTCCCACCATTCCAGCTTTGGCAGTGGCTGATCAACAGCAAGTCCTGAAAGCGTGGCAAGGTCTGGGTTACTATGCCCGCGCCCCGCAATTTACATCGGGCTGCCCAGGAAATTGTGGATCAGTACGGCGGCGTTTTTCCCCAAGACTTTAAAGCCGCCATAAGCCTACCAGGAATTGGGCGGACAACAGCAGGCGGTATTTTGAGCGCTGCATTTAATCAACCCGTGGCGATTTTGGATGGTAATGTAAAGCGTGTACTGGCGCGACTGGTTGCCCTTCAGATTCCTCCTGCCAAGGCGATCACTCACTTGTGGCAACTCTCCGAGGCATTGCTCGATCCGGATCATCCCCGTGACTATAACCAGGCCTTGATGGATCTGGGTGCCACCGTTTGTCTACCCCGTAAGCCCGATTGCGAACATTGTCCCTGGCAACCCCATTGCCGCGCCTACCAACTTGGTATTCAATCTGAACTCCCCATGACCGAAACCCGTGTTCCCCTTCCTCATAAAGTGATTGGCGTCGCCGTGATCTGGAACAACCAGGAGCAGATTCTAATTGACCGACGCAAGCAGTCAGGGCTATTAGGGGGGCTGTGGGAGTTCCCCGGTGGCAAGCTGGAACCCGGAGAAACGATTGCAGCCTGCATTCAACGGGAAATCCAGGAAGAACTTGGGATTGAGATTGAAGTGGGCGATCGCCTGATCACCGTCGAGCACACCTACAGCCATTTTCGAGTCACACTCAATGTTCACCACTGCCGTCATCTGAGTGGCAACCCCCAGCCGATTGAATGTGATGAAGTCCGTTGGGTTACCCTGGCGGAACTGGATCAGTACCCATTTCCAAAGGCGAATGTGCAGATTATTGAGGCATTGCGAGGCGATGGGGATGCACCCCTAGCAAAGTTTTACTGGTAGAGTTGTAGACTCTATATTCATGCATTTGATTGCAACTCTGCGAATTGTTCTCTCAACACAGGGCATCTATGGAAATTGCAAAAACCGGCTCTAAGCCCAAGCACATCGTTCTCACATCCCATCCAAGCAAATTTGGACCGAAACCGATTCCAATTCACTGGGGAGATGCCGATCCATTAATGCGTGGCCCCATCATTGGCACGCTTTGTAATTCATCCCATCGCAATGTAATTGGCACGCATTCTGGCTCCTACGGGGTTTACCGAGCGTTGGCGATCGCCAGTGGTAAGCTGCAGTCCAACCATCGAGCTGATTTGACGAATACGGCTCCGGCTGAACTAATTGGACCCCATCCAGCCTGGTCAGATCCAGACAAGATTGTTTCCTTAGATCCTTATGGAGCGCTGGTTAAGGAGGCATACGGCTCACTCTATGAGCAGGGCTACGATATTCGCCCTACGATCGCGATTACCAAAGCCCATATCAATATGCCGGAGTTGGTGGATGCCGTGACCAAGGGACGCTTGCACATTGACGGCACCATCATGAAGGACAATGGCGATCTGGTTGTCACGAAGGCTGCGATCGAGCCAGTCTGGTATTTACCTGGGATTGCCAAACGGCTAGGCGTAACCGAATCAGATTTGCGCCGCGCCTTGTTTGAGCAGACCGGCGGGATGTTCCCCGATCTGGTCACCCGCTCTGATTTGACGATTTTTCTCCCCCCCATCGGTGGTTCAACGGTTTACATTCTGGGTGATCCAGCCGCGATCACGGATCCGAACAAACCCCTGACCGTGCGTGTCCACGATGAGTGCAATGGTTCTGACGTGTTTGGGTCTGACATCTGCACCTGCCGCCCCTATCTGGTGCATGGCATCGAAGCCTGTGTGCAAACCGCTCAAGACGGTGGAGCTGGCGTGATTGTCTACCTGCGCAAAGAAGGACGGGCACTGGGTGAAGTCACCAAGTTCCTGGTCTACAACGCCCGCAAACGGCAGGTCGGTGGCGATCGCGCTGATGCCTACTTTACTCGTACCGAATGCGTTGCCGGTGTTCAAGATATGCGGTTTCAGGAACTCATGCCAGATGTGCTGCACTGGCTTGGCATTACCCGCATCGATCGCTTCATCTCCATGAGCAACATGAAATACAACGCCGTTACTCAATCCGGCATCACCATTGTTGAGCGCGTACCGATTCCTGAAGACCTGATTCCCGCTGATGCCCAGGTAGAGATTGAAGCTAAAAAAGCAGCCGGTTACTACACGGACGGAGACGTTCCCAGTCAATTAGTCCTGGCACAGGTCAAAGGGCGTAGTTTAACCGATTAGTGTCCGCTCAAACCGCTTCAATGTCATCCCGATCATTTCGTCTGTTCCCTGTTTCCTAAGCCTTGGTTGTAGCCCCTATCGCCATGTCCTCCAATATTGCAGCTCCAGCCACGCTTCCTGAAGAGGTCGCTGCACAGATTGCCTACCTGCATTCTGCGATCGCCATTCGGGAACGTTCGGTCAGCTTTTTGAATGGCGTGTGCGGACAAATTGCACCACTTCCGCTGTGATTTGAGCCAGCTCGATACGGTTGCGGATTACGTCGTTCAAGTTACTCGTCAGCACTACCCAAACCTGGAAATTCCCTTCCACAGCCGCTGGCGACATTTTGAAGTTGGCAATACTGCCCGATTGACCCGGTTGAATGCAGCCTTGACTGACGTGTCTCCGCTTGAGAGGGCGAAGGCGAAGGTTGATCTGGTGATTGTGAGCGTCTTGTTGGATGCGGGTGCCGGTGCTGCATGGCACTATGCAGAGCTGTCTACTGGACAGATATGGCAGCGCTCCGAGGGCCTCGCGATCGCCAGTTTACAGATGTTTTGTGATGGCGTGTTTTCTTGCAATCCGGGGCAATTGCAGGTTGACGCGATCGCCCTCCAGAACCTCACCGAAGCCTTACTCAGTCAAGGTCTTCAGGTCACCTCAACCAATCCCCTGGTCGGACTTCAAGGACGCCTTACCCTACTCCAACGCTTAGGACAGACTCTACAGAATAATCCCACCCTGTTTGGCACCAGCAATCCTCGTCCTGGCAACTTAGTCGATTACCTGCAAACTCAAACACAGGATGGACAACTCCCTGCCCGTACCGTTCTCAAAGCCATTCTGCAGGGCCTGGGTGACATTTGGGCAGGACGCCTGACCCTCGCAGGCATCAACCTGGGCGATGTCTGGACACACCCCGCTCTAGACACCAACCCTATACCCCGTAGAGACGTGATTAAGAGTCCTGCGGACACGCTGCGCGAACGCGTCTCTACTCCATCATTCCCCACCCTCATCCCCTTCCACAAACTCTCCCAATGGCTCACCTATTCTCTGCTGGAACCCCTGCAAGAATTGGGAATGGAAGTTACTGGTCTGGATGAGCTGACTGGACTTCCCGAATACCGTAATGGGGGTTTGTGCCTGGATTTGGGGTTGCTGCAGGTGAAAGATCCCACCCTTTTGCAACACGCCCATCAACCCAGCTCTGAAGTCATCGTTGAATGGCGTGCCCTCACAGTGATTCTGCTGGAGCAGATCGCGATCGCCATGCGGCAAAAACTAAACCTGTCCAGCACTGAACTCCCACTGGTAAAAGTCCTGCAAGGCGGCACCTGGACTGCCGGACGACAGATTGCCGCTGAACGGCGATCCAATGGCGTTCCTCCGCTGCAAATTGAGAGCGATGGCACAGTATTTTAGGGTGCTCAGTCCTCCTCATAACACCCTCAACGTGCTGGGAATGCTGCTGACCGCTTCTAAGGTGCTGATTTCAGCGAGTGCCTGCCAGAAATTGCCTTCACGGACATCATGGGTAACGACAACGATTTCGGCAAGTTCGCCCCGCAAACCAGTTTGCACGACAGACTCTAGGCTGACATCGTAGTTACCAAAGCAGATCCCCAGACTACCGATGACGCCAGGGTAGTCTTGCGTCAAAAAGCGGGCATAGAAGCGGGTGTTGAGTTCTTCCATTGGGGCGATCGCGCAGTAGTGCTGATGAGAACACGCCAGCAGTGGATCAAGTAATGGAGCACCATTTTCCTGTGTACGGGTGCCCCGCTCCACTTTCAGGATGGCTGCAATATTGAGAATGTCTGAGACGACGGCGCTAGCAGTGGGACCAGCCCCAGCACCGGGACCAAAGAACATCACCTGCCCAATGGGTTCACCTTCAACCAGAATGGCGTTGTAAACATCGTTGACGCTGGCTAGCGGATGGACTTTGGGGATCAGGGTGGGATGTACCCGGACTTGCAGTTGCTCGGTGTCGCCGGGTGAAATCTGAGGATTGCGCTTGGCAACAGCCAGCAGTTTGATTACAAAGTTCAGTTTCTCCGCATAGGCAATATCGGCGGCACTGACCTGACGAATGCCTTCACAGTGAACTTCTGAAAGTTTCACCCGGCCGCCGAAGGCAAGGGTTGCCAGGATGGCAATTTTGTCTGCGGCATCCAGCCCGTCCACGTCGGCGGTTGGGTTTGCTTCGGCGTAGCCCAATCGCTGCGCATCGGCCAGGATGCTGGAGAAGTCACCCCCCTCGGTTTGCATCCGGGTGAGGATATAGTTGGTCGTGCCATTCACGATCCCCATGATGGTGTGAATCCGATTGGCGCAAAGCGATTTTTTGAGCGGTTCAACAACCGGAATCCCACCGCCAACGGCGGCTTCCAGAAGAACATACACGCCTGCTTTCTCAGCGGCTGTGAAAATTTCGTCACCAAACCGGGCGATTACTGCCTTGTTTGCCGTCACCACATGCTTGCCGTGGGCGATCGCTTTGAGAATCAGCGATCGCGCCGGTTCCAGTCCACCAATCAACTCCACGACAATATCTACCTTTGGATCGGTGACAATTGCCTCCAGGTCAGTTGTCACCAGGCTATCTGGAAGATTTACAGCACGCGGCTTGTCGGGCGATCGTACCCCGACTCGGTAAAGCTCCAACTCCTGGACAAGCGGATGTCGCTGCATCGGATCCAACAAAATCTGCACGGTTCCCGTTCCAACCGTCCCCAAACCTAACAACCCAATTTTGCACGCCACAGGTTTCCATCCATTAAGCAACAATCACAGCCCACAGCCTGGAGTAACTCGATTAACCGTAAGATGCTCTGAGCAGTTAGGTGCCAGGGGTCAGGGGTCAGAACCAAATATTTTCCTGGCACCTGTCGGCTGACGCTCTGGGAAACCTGACACCTAACCCCCATCCAGCTCGGAATCTGGAGCGTTCCCTTCAGAAAAACTCCAGGTCTGGCGTGAAAAAGGTTTAATACCTTTTCAGTTGAATCTTAGATTTAATCATGTCCACCCACCATTAGCATTCCAGCTTTGGAAAGCTGCTGTTTCTGTTGTTTCCATAGTAAAGGGCATAGAATGAACAATTCAAAATTCCTCTTCCGTTCACTTTCCTGAAGATGCACAAAACCTATGAAAGAAGGTGATATGTCGTTGTTCCGTAGTTTCACACATCTGTTGCTGGATGCAAACCAGCACCGTCTCCGTCCATGCAGTTAATTGATCGTCTCCCTGTTCCTGATGCCACCGTGATGAACCCCGCCGCTCAACCCATTTCTGGATTGAACCAGAGGATCTATGCACGGCTGAAAACGTCGCTACGACTCAATCTGCGTCGTCAAATCTTTCTCGCGGTTTGTGACGATTTAGAGTTGCGCGATCGCCTGGTTGCCCGCTTGCAAGCAGAGTTTCATCCACGCTTCATTGGTCTGAACTTAAACCTGAGTGATCCAAATCCAATGGCTCAGGTTACCCAATGGTTAACTCAGCATCCAGCCCGAGCCATCTCACGGAATGCCCGCCTCCCGTTTGGATTTCAGATTCTGGGAGTCGAGAATCTAACTCGCCAACCCGCACCAGTGCAGAAGCGCTTCCTGACCAACCTGCAAGCAGTTGACTACTATTTGCCTGGAATGGAATGCACCATGCTGCTCTGGCTGCCACGTCCCTGGCTACGGATGGTGCAGCAAGCGGCTCCTGCATTTTTGGACTGGCACACCGCGCTGTTTGAGTTTGAAGGAGACCCAACTCCCGTTCGCCCAGCCACCAGCCCATCAACCTCTAGGGTTAATATCTGGCTAGAATCGGCAGCCGCTCAAAAACACCAGCACGCTGTCCAAAAACAGCAGCACGCGAAAACCTCTCAGCAGAATGGGCATCACACCAAACCTGCTGCCAACCCTGTCAACGAACAGGAACCCATTACACCGACTGACGTAGACAACGTCACTGTTCTGCACCATGCTGCTGACAGAGAGAACCTTTGGGACATTTTGACCTATGACTTAGCTCACCTGGATGAAGCAGCAGGGGGCAGGGCGCTAGGGGCAGGGCAGGGGCAGGACTAGGACACTAGTGGCT
>JAAUSG010000352.1 GCA_012034055.1 Leptolyngbyaceae cyanobacterium RU_5_1
CTGCTCCAGAAACTGTCGTTCTTCTTCACTCAATGTAACGATGTATTTCTTAACCATTAGTTTGATGTAAATGCTTTCCTCCACTATATCATTACCCGCCAAAATTTCTCTGACAGACTACTAGTGCGTAGGGTATCAACTTAAGGCGGGAAAGCCCACGTAGACACGGAATTGGACGAATGTGCCTTTGCAGACTGACGTGGCAAAGGGAGATCACCCAGAGACGTACCCTGTTTCCTCACCGAAAATCTTATTCTACTGCCCTACTCGCAACTCAGCGGTCGGGTAAGGGAGAAGGTTTTAGATATATCCTCCTCCCTCCCCTCAGAACCGTGCATACAACTTTCACTGTACACGGCTCAAGCGATCTCTACTGTTCACCGATGTAATTGCGCGTGACACGGAAGGTGCACTGCAACTAAATTGGAGATGTGATGGGTTCCTCCTTGTTGACGTGGAACGTTGTGATGAATGTGGATTTCTTCCCCATTAAATAGAGACTGACCACAGTGAGGACACCTGGATTGCTGACACCGAATCACTTGCTGTGCCGCTTTTGGATAGTTCCCTATTGCCGTTGCCTGCTTTGCCCGCTGCTCAAAGTACTCCTGAAGCTCAGGATTATCTGGGCTGGCATCTGCTTGAATCAGAGTGTGCCGTTGAATGCGGGTGTAGCCAATGCGGTAGTACCATGCCCGTGTCTTTATCCACAAAGCTCCATTGACTGCCAGGATAAGCTGGATGATTCATCCAGTAGTGGCGGTCGCGCCAAGAGAAGGACTTGTTGGGATGGGTTTTGCTAATCCAACGTCTGAGTTTCCAGAAGATGTAGTGTTCCAGCTTATGAAATGTTTCTGAGCTAACCACTCCTCTGTAATAGGTTGCCCAACCTCGAATGATGGGGTTGAGCACCTGAATCAGACGCTGGGCGTTGCTACCGTGAAGCCGTTTGAAGGTTTGACGGAGTTTCTCTCGAAATGCCATCACACTCTTTTGGGCAGGCTTAATCAGTAGTTTCCATCTGGTACGGGTGTTACGACTGGGGTAGTGACGGACATGAAAACCCAAAAAGTCGAATCCTTCCGATAAAGGGACGATTCGAGTCTTTTCCTCGGATAAAGCTAACCCTCTGACGCTCAAAAAGCGTTGCAGGTCGGCTTGGGCTTGCTCTGCCTCTGCTCTGGTGTCACAGAAGACCACAAAGTCGTCAGCATAGCGCACGATGACCCGCCTAACCGTTTTCTTGACACAGCCTTGGACGTACCGAGTAATCCCCAGTGCTGCTTCCATGCCATGCAACACAATGTTCGCTAATAACGGTGAGATATGCCCCCCTGGGGCGTGCCGGTGTGAGTCGGATGCCACTGCCCTTGTTCCACGTATCCTGCTTTGAGCCAGTCAGCAATTAACTGCCGTGCAGGAAAGTTCCCGATTTGCTTGAGCAGAAATTCGGGGTTGATCTGGTCAAAACATCCAGCAATATCCGCGTCTAATACCCACTTTTTGCGATTGTTCACGTTGGCTGTGACATAGATTCGGGCAATGGCATCCTGAGCACTGCGTCCGGGACGAAACCCGTAGCTCGTTGGCTCAAATTGTGCCTCCCAACCGGGTTCCAGTGCCGTTTTGACAATTGCCTGAAGGCAACGGTCTACGATACTGGGAATCCCTAGCGGTCGGCGTTTGCCATTGCTTTTTGGAATATACACCCGTCTTGCTGCCAGCGGCTTCCAGGGAATCATTTGCTTGAGCGCATCGACGAGGATGGCTTTGGCGGGTCCCGTTTTCACGAGCAGTTTATCGATTCCTGGGGTGTGCTTGCCAGCATTGATTTGAGTCACTCGTCGCACAGCAAGTAGCACGTTCGAGTAACTCCTGAGTAGCAACCGTTGCAGGTTCCTGACTCGGCTCCAATTTCCCAATCGGGCGCCTTGAAGATGCGTTGTCTCAGATTCCTCACCACCCGAGAAGCTTTGCGCCAATTGACGCTTTGCCAGTCGGTAGTGCGTTGGGTTACGTTTGCAAAACAAGTCTGCACCTAACTCTTCCCTCAACATTCGGTTTCTTCTCAACCTCACTCCCGGAGATCACCTGTCCCACGTCTGCACCCTTTCAGGTTGAGCATTGGCTCTATCTGCCCCGTTATGATTTTCGGTCGCCTTTCGACTGGCAGCGTTCGCGTCTTGGGACATCCTGTTTCCGCTAGAGGCTTCCACCTCAGTTACCTTCGGCTTACCTGACAATGACGGCATTGACAGGACTCTATCGGAGTTTCCTCGTTCCGCACAGGGTGGAGATGCGATTGCCTGATTGTCTCCTCTTCACTCCGGGGGCGAGGTGTTCGCAGTTGGTATTTAGACGCTACCAACCCTCCTGTGCCCCAACACTCTCGTATCAGCCATTTCGAGAGCCATAAATTAACGAAGCCTCATCAAGGATTCATTGGCATTATCCCTAGCAATCTTGCCCTAGCCCTCACACCTGGTTTTGGCTCCAGGCTTGTTGGACATTTAGCCTCTTCTGCTGATACTGCCCTCCCATTACTGGTTGAACATTCCGAGGCGGACATCTGCCTGAACACTGGCAGGGAAAGGATTTCAGCAACCTTTCCAACTCCCCTGAACGACTTCGAGTCGCGCGTATAACGGTTCGCTTGAGCGGCTGCCAGTGACCTTTGCATCGTCGCCAAGATCTCCCTTCAGTCCGCTCCAACCGGGTTGTTGGGCTGCTGGTGCTAGCTTAGACCGAGCTGGCGTTTGACTTGATCAAGTGAAATAGTCTGAGTTTCTCTGGCTCGTTGATCTAGAAAATTCATCAATTTCTGATTTCGACGTGTTTGCGCGATTTCAACATCGAAGTCATCAATTGCACTCAATATGAACTGTCGGCCGTCAGCCAACTTTATAATCACGTCTTCATCAATAGCTTGCTCAAACACCGAACGGATCTCAGCAGGATCTTCTGAAAGCGTAATGGTTTTCATAAATCGTACTCCTCGCCGTGGATAAAGAGCGTATTTCCTTCTTTGTAACCGATCGCCTCAATTTTGACGAGTGATAACTCCGTATCAACATCATAAAACACCCGAATGTTATCGATTGCGAAGCTCCCACTCAGCCAGGGCGTTGGGTCGTAATTGTTTACGATTCCGGGTTGGCTGAGTCGGTTGGTAGGGAAGTTGTGTCTCAATTGCTTCAATAATCTGCCGTTGTTCAAACGCTCTAAAAAGTTGCAAATCCTCTAAGGCATCTGGTGTGAAATCAATTTGGAACATCACTCTTTCAATCGGGATAGTTCCTAATTATGCACTCCATCCACTCATTTTTTGCTGTGAAACCTGCACGCTCATAGAAGGTGAGGCTTTCTTCACTGATACTGACGATAAGAACATCTAGCTCTTGTTGCCCTGCCCAACTCAGCACCTGCTGCATCAATTCTGTCCCAATACCTTGCCTACGGTAGGCAGGTTTGGTGTAAACATTCGAGACGTAGCCATAAGCATTGTTTAGCCAAGTTGGTCTTGGTACACCTCTGACACGTTGTACGAAGATGTGAGAAACGATTTCTCCCTCCAGTTCAGCTATCCAATAAACCCAATTCTTTTGAAGTAGCCCCTGTTTGAGGTAATTACTACAAATCTCTACAAATTCAACCTTGCTAACAATGGGTGTACTGCCATTGCCCTCAATCTGAAATTCCCATCGCATTTCTGCTAAGGAATAGGAACAAAATAAGACCGGAGAGTTAAGGAGGAGAGTGATAGGCTAAAGGCAACCCTCACCGTTTCCCCTTAATGATGCAATCCTACCCCACTGAGATTGAACAAACCATGCAACG
>JAAUSG010000353.1 GCA_012034055.1 Leptolyngbyaceae cyanobacterium RU_5_1
GTCGGTGTGGGTCGCACTTGCCTCAGTTCTTTCGGCATTGATTGACCCACCCTCCTCATCTCGCTCGCATTCTTCCCGACGCTCACCCTACGGGTAGAGCGCGGGGCTGCTGCTGCAAAAGCTCAATTGACCACGAAATCCTCAAAGCCATCATCCGCCGCAAACTCAAATGTGCTGATACCCTCTGGTTAATCGACACCATCATCGACCACAGCAACACTCAAGAACCCGTCCTGAACTACTTTCCAGGGGATGACTTACTCACCCCCATCCAGCGCCGCCAGGGACTCCCGATCGGCAACCTCACCAGTCAGTTCTTTGCCAACTTCTACCTGAGCGGCTTTGACCACTTTGTCAAAGAAGACCTCAAAGCCCAGCAGTATCTGCGGTTTGTTGACGACTTCGCGCTATTTGCCGATGACCGGCAGTTTCTAGCCGATGCCTGTAGCGCGATCGAGTCCTATCTGGCAACTCTGCGCCTCCGCATTCACCCAATCAAAAGCCAGCTCTTTGAAACTCACTACGGTGCCAACTTCGTCGGCTTCCGCATCCTGCCCGATCGCATCCGAGTCCGCAACGACAACCTAAGACGCGCCCGCCGCCGCCTCAAACACCTTCAACAAGCCTATGCCAGTGGAGAACTCTCCCTGGAAACCATAACTCAACGCCTGCAAAGCTGGGAAGCCCATCTACTCCACGGCGATACCTGGCAGTTACGGCAAAAAATCTTCGCATCCCTTCCCGACTTCCTAAATTCCCATAGAATCCAGAATCCAGAATGTTCTCCTGACTTCTGACTTCTGACTTCTGACTCCTGTATCCTAATCATGGGACAGGCAGCCAAAACGCGGCGGTTCCTGGAACAACAATCCAAGGAATTGTCGTTCTGCGTATCGCAACAGGAACAACCCCGACAACAGGAACAACAATCTCGGTTTTCGGGTCGTTTGCGTTCTGCCGAGCACTCTTCTGTACCAGGGTGGACCTAACAAGGTAATGATGAGTAGCGCTAGCCACCATCATTTTTTTGGGGCACTACCCTGTACCAGAACAGGTGGATGGGAATTCATCTGGCGTGTCGAAGAAGAGTCCAGACCTGTTCCAGTGATGTCATTACGGCATCCGAAAATAAAACGGGTCAGGTAGCCTGGTAAGCCGTCAGGCTGAACGGTTATTTGACCCACCTTTCCTTTCATCCCTAGCCCCTAGCTCCCAGCCCCCAGCCCCCCTCAACATGCCAACTTTCACCATCCAGCGACAACGGCGGCAAGCTCAATACTTCACCGAAGATCTGGGTAGCGACATTGGCTTAGACATGATCCTGGTTCCGGCTGGCAGCTTTCTCATGGGTTCCCCAGCAACCGAGCCAGAACGACTGGATCGGGAAAGCCCCCAACATCCCGTGACCGTACCCTTCTTCTTTATGGGACGGTATCCAGTCACCCAGCAGCAATGGAACGCTGTAGAAAAGCTACAGAGTCAGCAAAAATTAACATCAAACCCATCCCACTTCAAAGGGGACGATCGCCCAGTTGAATCTGTCTCCTGGCACGATGCCATCAGATTTTGTGAGCGTCTGTCAGCCCATAGCGGACGAGAATACCGATTACCCACCGAAGCTGAATGGGAGTATGCCTGTCGCGCCGGAACCACAACTCCCTTTCATGTCGGTGAAACCATTACCACTGACCTGGCAAACTACAACGGGACTGACCCGAACTATGGCGCTTACGGTCGCGGTTCCAAGGGAATTTATCGAAGCGAAACAACCGATGTCGGCAGTTTTCCCCCCAATGCCTTTGGCTTCAGCGATATGCACGGCAATGTCTGGGAATGGTGCCTCGATCACTGGCATGAGAATTACAAGAACGCACCCACCGATGGCAGCGCCTGGCTGACAGACAATAACAATGCTGGACGTGTGATACGCGGCGGTTCCTGGAACTACGATCCAAGGTATTGTCGTTCTGCGTATCGCCTCAGGAGCAACCCCGACGACAGGTACGACATTCTCGGTTTTCGGGTCGTTTGCGTTCTGCCGAGGACTCCGTAGCCCTCTGCTCTTTTGCTCTCTTGCCCTCTTTTCTTGGTTCTTTACCCTCCTCGCGCTCTGCGCGATCCAAAATTTTTTGGAATTAGTCCTCCCAAGAGTGTCAATCGCCTGCATAACAACAGTTCTAACGCCCAAACCAAGAACGATCATTTTCCCAGTAACGTCATGACGTTAAGCGAGTATATTAAATCCATTGCGTCAAAAAGAAACCAATGGAAAGCCAGATCGAAAAGCGTGAAGCGCTCACCATTCGGATGACACCGAAGCTGAAGAAGGCTGTGAAAATGCAGGCAATCGTTACCGAAAATCGGGACATGTCAGATCTGATTGAGGATGCAGTTCTGCTGTACTTTAATCTAAAAGCCCCTACAGTCAAGCTGTAGAGGCGTATTGTGATGGATCAACCTACAGAGGAGGGAATTATTAGGAACCAGGGCGATCGCCATTCAGATCGCCTCTGCAGATCGTCACTTCAAATCGTCACCTCAGATCGTCCATAAAAATCCCTGCCCAGGTTGTCAGACCAGAGCAGGGAACTCATCAAATAAATAACGTACCTTTACTATGACAAAAAACCAGGAATTCGGATCGCATCCGGGAAAACACCGCATCGGAAAATTTTACGCTCTCACCCCAGAGACTGCTAAAGAACTCCGCAACATTCCTAACATGCCTGCGGCTGCATGGCGACTTTGGAGCTACCTAGTCACTCTTGAACCCTACGGCGATGACTATGTAGAGCTGCCAGAGCTGTCGGAGATTCTAACAGAGTGTCATATCAGCAAGACAACCTTCTATCGAATAGTTGCTCTGTTTGAAGAGCACGGTTTTTTTGACCTCCAGGTAAGCAACATATCGGTCAAAAATTTGCGTGGAGGTAGAATAGTCCCAAAAATGGGACAAGAGTTTCAAAAACGGGACTCAGAGTTTCAAAAACGGGACTATTCTACAGAAGATAAAATCTCAAACCCTGGACAGGAAGCTATTCCAGAAAATGCCGAATGTACCAATAACAGATCTACAGATCTTCAAAACAACAGAACAGTAGATCCCTCCCTCCCTCCCTGTTTTGAAGAACTAGACAGAAAGGAACTTGGTACAGGTAGCCAAGATCTACTAGAAGAAGAGGTTTCAGCACTTCTAACCCTGATTCAAGACAGTGGAATCCGAACCAACGGAACAATTCAACAAACAATTGTTTCCCTCGTCTTTCAGGAAGGTTCCGCCGCCGCCCGCCGACTTGTGGAAAACTCCGTCAGCGCAGTCGTGGAACAGCAGAAGAAAGGGAACTGCAGGAACCCTGGAGGGATGCTAGTTGCGGGATTGCGGCGAGGATTCACAGCCAACGGAGCGAAACGAGATGCACGGGAACGCCGGGAACCAACAGCAAAACCAGAGACAGAAGTATTCGGCTTCCCAATTCCAGACCCTAACTTCAATCAGGTTGCAGCCGCGATCGACCAGGCACTACTGAGAGGCGATCGCGGCTTTGCTCTAGGAAAACTTCAAAATCTTTGGGTTCAGGGATTTTGTGACCTGGTAGAGGAACTGGTAATTACGTTCAAGCGCGATTGGCAATTCCGACTCACCAATCAGGGGGTGCAGGATGCCCATGCAACGTGACTTTTACCCCGACAACTGGGAGGCGATCGGGGGTTGAGCCGACATACGGACAAAAAAGTGCAAGATGAGCTGGAAAGCCTGAGCTAGATTGAGTTTTCAAGGATCTATTGCGGCGAGGTTTAGAATCAGAATGATTGCGGTGCAAAGCAATTAGT